>CP107199.1:660000-960000 GCA_025758065.1 Lachnospiraceae bacterium | reverse complement strand
CAACACTTCCGTTTGAGGAGAGGAGAAAAGCGTATGGAGAGAGGAAGTGCAGGTCAATTATTAGCTGTCAATACCTTTGTGTGGGTGACTACAGCACTGTATGCACCGTTTATCGGCGCATACTATGCGGAGCAGGGGATTACTCCATTTCAGGTAGGCGTGCTGACCGCTATTGGACCAGTGGTTTCCACATTGATCCAACCTTTGTGGGCTTACATAAGTGACCGGCTGGGAAAACGCAGAAGAGTTCTGATGATTGTGACTATAGGAAGCGGCCTGACGATTCTCACCTATCTGCTCCATGTAAGTTTTCATGCGTTTGTGGCAGCAACTTTATGCTTTACGGTATTTCAGACATCTATTCTGCCTCTGGCAGATGCATTGGTTACACAGGAGGCGGCAAGACAAAAGGCAAACTTTGCAAAGATCCGTATGGGTGGAACAACCGGCTATGCAATTACAGCTTTAGTTTTGGGGAATTTTTTGAAAGCTCGACCGGAATTAATCTTTGTTTTAGGAAGCTGCGGTTTCTTTCTGCTGACATTTTTTCTCCGGCTGCTTCCGGAAGATAAGACCAGGCAGTCTGTTGAGATAAAAAAGCAGAAATTCGGGGGGGAAATTTTTAAGACAAAGCAGATTTATCTGGTTCTGCTGCTGGCATTTGTTATGCAGCTAGGGCTTAGCTTTACAGGAACCTTCTATTCAGTCTATGTAATGTCCTTAGGTTACGGGCAGTTTATTGTGGGACTTTCCAGCTGTATATCTGCAATGAGCGAGCTGCCAGTGCTGTTGTTTGCCGACCGTTTGGTAAAAAAGTTTGGTGCGGTGCGGTTGCTGGAATTTTCTGTATTCATGATGGCGACGCGGCTGCTGCTGGCAGGCAGCGGAGTGCTTCCACTGATGTTGGCTTCTCAGTTGCTCCAGAGCGTGACTTATATGACTACATATTATAGCTGTGTGGTGTTCATCAGCGAGAATGTACAGGAAGGAAAGATTTCACAGGGACAAAGCCGGCTGGCTATGGTTCAGGCGGGAATCGGAGCGGTAGTCGGAAGTATTTTAGGAGGCTGCATGACTGAACGGTTGGGAGTATCTTTATCTTTCACGGTATTAGCGGCAGGAATGGTAGCTGTAGGATTGGTAAATATTTTGATAATTTATTACATAAACAAAAAAAGAAAGAAAGGTGGCGTTATACATGAAATTTGAAGTGGTTGGGATTGACTGTCCTTGCGTTGATCTGGCGGTAAACGTAGATGTTTATCCGGATTCAAATGGAGCTGAGCAAATCCAGAACATTAGCTGGCAGGGCGGTGGAAAAGTAGCGACTGGAATTGTGGCTGCTGCCAGATTAGGGGCAAAGGGGGCTGTCTTAGGTGCCGTGGGAGATGATTCTTACGGAAAATTTGTTGATGAGGATTTCATCCATCATGGCCTGGATACTTCCTACTTAAAAAAGAGGGAAGGAAAGACGACTAATTTCGATATTGTGCTGAGCAACCGTGAAACTATGGGAAGATGCATTCTTTATTATCCGGGTACGGCAGAGCAGCTGCAGGCAGAGGAACTTCCACTGGAATATCTGACCAATACAAAATATTTGTTTATTTCTATGCTGAATCCGGTGGTGGATTTAGCAGTAGACATTGCCAGAAAGGCTGGAGCAAAAATCTTTATTGATGCAGATTCCGACTCTGAAGAACTGCGTCAGATGATTCCAAAAATTGATGTGTTCGTTGCATCAGAATTTGTTTACAACGCCATGTTTGATGGCGGAGATCGCCGGGAAAACTGCAAAAAAGTCATGGAGATGGGGCCGGAGATCGTAGTGTTTACTTTCGGTGAGAAAGGCTGCATCGGAATGACGAAGGGCGGTTACTTTGAGCTTCCGGTATATAAAGTGGATGTGGTGGATACAGTGGGAGCCGGTGATGTGTATCATGGAGCATTTTTGGCAGGATTGTTAAAAGGGTATTCCGCAGAATATACGGCAAAGCTTGCCAGCGCTGTATCAGCTATCAAATGTACCAGAATTGGGGGACGGGCCGGTATTCCGGATCTGGAAACTGCACAGCATTTTATGGAAACTGGTGTTATTAACTATACGGACATTGATGCCCGTGTAGAATTTTATAAAAGGGGGATTTAATATGTATAAGCAGAAAGTAGTACTGGGAGTGGCACCTACCAAAAGAAGTTTTCTCAGCATGGAGGAAGCTAAGCGCCAAAAGGACAAATTTATGGCTAGGATTCGAGCTATAAAGCCTGAAGCAGTGGAAATCATCGATGTAGATGAGCTGTGCGAAAACGGAATTATGTGGGATACAGCCAAGATTCCTGCAGTTGTGGAAAAATTCCGCCGGGTCGGCATTGATGCGCTTTTTCTTCCATTCTGCGATTTTGGTGAAGAACAGGTAGTGGCTCAAATTGCAGGGGCATTCAAGGTACCAACTCTGGTATGGGGGGCAAGGGATGAACGCCCCAATAGCGATGAAGTCAGGGGAAGAGATACCCAATGCGGCATGTTCGCAGCGACCAAGGTACTCAGACGGTATGGAGTGAAATACAGCTACATCTGGAACTGTGAGACGGAAAGCGACGATTTTGCAAAGGGCTACGAAAATTTCATTCGCGTGGCAGCGGTTCTGAAAGCCCTGAAGAATCTGCGTGTAGCTAAGATTGGTGAGCGTCCAGTACCTTTTATGAGTGTTATGACCAATGAGGCAAATCTGATCAACCGGATTGGAATTACTACTGTACCAATTTCTCCATTTGCAGTAGCAGAGCGTGCTAAAAAGCTGATCGAGGACAACAATGCGCAGTATGAGGCCTATTATCAGGATCTGACGGCAAGGCTTGACTGTTCCGCTATGCCAGAGGAGAATGTAAAGAAGGTAGCAGCAACCAAGCTGGCAATTGAAAGCTTAATGGAAGAGAATAACTGTTCAGTGGGAGCATTTGAATGCTGGTCTGCGTTCCCGGCAGTGCTGGGAGTATGTCCTTGTACGGTATTAGGTGAGATGGCTGACAGCGGCTATCCTTTGGCTTGTGAGACTGATGTAAACGGTGCTATCACATTAGCGATTTTAAGGGCCTGCAACCTGTATGAAGATTCTGAGTTTTTGGCTGATCTGACCATCCGTCATCCTCAGAATGACAATGCAGAACTGCTGTGGCATTGCGGACCGTTCCCGTATTCACTGAAAGCATCAGAGAGCCAGGCCAGAATGGTGGACGGACAGGAACGTTTTGAACTGAAACAGGGACATTTAACACTGTGCCGTTTCGATGACATTGATGGAAAGTATTCCTTATTTGTTGGAGAAGCGGATACGACTACAGGACCGGAGACTAACGGAACATATGTGTGGATGCAGACAGATGACTGGAAGCGCTGGGAGGAAAAACTCATGTTCGGTCCATATATCCATCACCTGGGCGGTACTTACGGAAGTTATCTGCCGGTATTACGGGAAGTTGCCAGATATCTGGAGATTGAGTTTGATAATGCGCATGAGCAGGGAATTCACAGCTTATAAAATCGTGGACTAATGTTCCATAAATAATATGAAGTTGCAATTATAATTATTAAGGAGGATAATTTTATGTATACAATTAAAGCAAAACAGCTGACAGCAGAGGCATTCCGCAAATATGGAACTTACCAGAATCTTCTGGACAATGAAGAGATGAAGAAAAATTCTATTTTCCCGGAAAACTTTTTTGCGGATTTAGTAACACTTGATTTCGGTACATCTACCTTACCAACCATTTCCATCTGCCATGTAAAGAAACAGGAGAAAAACATTGTGGCTTTTCTGGAGGCACATAAGTTTACCTGTGAAGGGCTGCTTCCTCTGGACGGCGATGTGATAATTTTCGTAGGAAGTCCTATGGGAGATAAGTTCTCTGTAGAAAATCTGGAGGCATTCTATGTACCGAAGGGAACTTTTGTAAAATTGAATCCGCTGATCGTTCATGGAACACAGTATCCGGTAAACAGTGAAGAGGTACATATTGTATGTATGCTTCCTGGACGTACCTTTAAAAATGATATGATCCCGCAGCCACTGTCAGATGAGGAAAAGGCAGAGATCATTCTGTAGCTTGAAGAGTGGCATCCCCTTCACCGGTCTGCCGGCGAAGGGGAAAGGAGGGAAATATGAGTACAATCATTCCTTTTGGAGTTTTGCCGGGAGGAGAGGAAGTTTCCCTGATTCGCTTGAAAGGCAATGGAGCTGTTCAGGCTGAAATCATCACGCTGGGTGCCATTATAAAAAGTTTGTGGGTACCGGATCGTAAGGATGATCGAAAAGATGTGGTTTTGGGTCAGGACAGCTTAGAAGCGTATTTGAATAATCAATCTTGTTCCGCAGCGGTTATTGGCCGGGTAGCCAACCGCATTGGTGGTGCTAGCTTTTCCATCGTGAAAGAGAAGTATCAGTTGGAGGCCAATGATCGTGGCAATTGTCTCCACAGTGGCAGCGGAAATTACGCTGCACAGAATTTTCAGGTGGAGGAGATCAGGGAAGACAGGGTACGCTTGTCTTTGGAGGACTTTGGAAAGGGCGGATTTCCCGGCATGGTACGGGTAACGGTGGAATATCAAATAGTGGGTGCTGCATTGGAGATCACCTACACGGCAAAGCCGTCAGCAGACACGCCTATTAATCTGACAAACCACTGCTATTTTAATTTGGGGGGGCATGATAGTGGCATGCCCAGATATCATCGAGTAATGATCTGCGGGGATTTTTACACAGCAGCAGACCAAAACTGCCTTCCGACAGGAGAAATTTTACGGACAGCAGGTACAGCCCTTGACTTGCGGGAACTGGTCCCATTAGGAGAGAGTCTGGAACGGCTGGAAAAAAGCAATCTGAGCTTTAACGGCTTTGACCACAACTATGTGGTTGCTGGCCGGGGGTTCCGTCTTGCGGCAGCAGCAGAAGATCCGGAGAGCGGACGGAGAATGGAAGTTTGGACCGACCGTCCGGGAGTGCAGTTTTATACAGCCAATCATCTGGACGGTCAAACGGCTTGTAAAGAAGGCATGTTATACAATAGACATTGCGCTTACTGTTTTGAAACCCAAAATTTTCCCGATGCCGTTCATTGGTCTCATTTCCCAAATCCAATCGTGTCGGCGGGAGAAACATGGAGAAGTCATACAGCATTTCGCTTTTCTATCGTGTAAAATCTAAATTTAATGGAGGAAGGTTATGAATGGGAAAGGTAGATTGAATAACAAAACAAAGTATTCATACATGTTCGGCGATCTGGGGTGTTGCCTGATGAACTACATGCTTATTAACTACTTTATGTTTTATTGTACCAACATGTTAGGAATATCCATAGCTGCCGTGGGAATGATCATGTTCATTGCCAGGATCTGGGATGCAATCAACGATATTGGCGTTGGAGCTCTCGTGGATCGTACCCATACCAAAGTGGGAAAAGCCAGACCGTGGATCAAATGGTTTGCATTGCCATGCGCTCTGTCATGTTTAATGATGTTTTCAGCTCCTGCTGGTGCTTCTAATATTGTAAAAGTCAGCTGGGTAGCATTTGGATATTTTCTGTTTGCATTATTTTATACCACTGTGAATTTGCCATATGGATCCATGCTGCCGCTAATGACAAAAAATTCAGTGGACCGAGCATCCTTGTCAAGCTTTCGTATGATCGGTGCTTACATCGGCATCTTTATTGTAAATGCTACAGCGCTTCCAATGGTTGCTTTTTTTGGAAATATGCTGGGCGGTCGTGTGTACGCATATACCCTTGTAACAGGCATCATGTGTGTAGGTGGTGTGATCAGTTTCTTTATTCTTTACCGGAATTGTCCGGAGACTGTGAAGGAAGATACATCTGCTTTAGAAGGGCTGAGCCGTGAAGAAATTAAAAGAAAGCACAAAGAAAATGCAATTCCGATCACACAGAGTGTAAAATATCTGCTCAAAAACAAGGCATGGATTTTAGTATTTACAATCACCATGATAAATTTCCTGCGTCAGCCATTTACCAGTACATCCATGGCATATTATTTCCTGTACTACTTTAAGGTAGATGAAACACGCAGCGCACTGTTTTCTTCCCTGGGTCAGCTGGCTGGCTTGGTGGTGCTGCCCTTTGTACCGGTGATCATTAAAAAGTTTGGCTATAAAAAGAGTCTTATGACAAGCTATTTCTTATCAGCTATCTTTGGTTTTTGCGCATTTTTTGCAGGAAAAAATATCTATACCGTATTGGTATTTTATCTGTTAAGTACGGCATCCGGTGCCCTGACTGGCGTGGCTGTCCTGTCTATGCTGGCTGATACCCTGGAATACGGTGAATTAAAATTTGGTGTTCGTCTGGATGGTCTGGGTTTTGCAGCCAACAGTTTTTCAACTAAGGTAGGTCCTGCTGTAGGTGGTTTACTGGTAACTTTGGTATATGTAATCGGAGGATTGGATACATCATTGGTTCTGGGACAGGAGCAGAGCGGCAGTGCTATTTTAGCTCTTCGTCTGGCTATGTTTGTAATTCCTAATGTACTGGCACTGGTTCAGGTTATCCTGTCCTGCATGTATCCGCTGAGTCAGGAAAAGATGGAGGAAGTGAATACGGAACTGGAGATGCGTCACAGCAATCCGAATCATGTACCGGTAGATGTGCAGCTGTAGAGGTTCAGTACCGGAAAGTATACAGAATGGCATTAATTATCAATTAGCATTTATAAAGAATTTTTCCCAAGAAGAACAGATTTGTACTCCATTGAGATATTGACAGTTAAAAAAAAATAGGTGATAATAAAAATCTTGAATGAGAGTACAAATACAAGGCTAATGCAGACAGCAGGAGAAGAGCTCGAAAAAAGCCGAGGATCAAGGCTGGAACATATGGTATCAGGTTCATCCAAAACAGAGTTTTTTGAGAGATTTTTCGTAAGAAGAACAGGGTTGTACTCCATTGAGATATTGACAATATTAAAAGAGATGATCATGAAAATCTAGAATAGGAGTACAAAAGCCCATGGGAAACAACGAGAAATACAGTTTGGTCAGTTCTAGCAGGAAGCCGCGAAATATTAAGCTGCATAATCAGAAGTTGGTTCTGTCCCTGTTTCGAACTATGACAACAGCCTCGGTCAGCGAGATTTCCGAGAGAATTAATTTAAGTACCACAACTGTAAGCAAAATACTTGCAGTACTTCAAGAGAACGGACTTATTAAATCTATAGGAAAGGGAAGTTCTACGGATGAAGGGGGAAAAAAGCCGGAATTATTTGCGCTAAATGAGACATTTAAGTACGTGATTGGCTGCTATGTGGGAGCCGATCATGTAAAAATAATCCTGATGAATTTGAAATGTCAGAAAATAGCTAGTAAAAGCAAGTGGTTCTCACAGCCCGAGAGTCCGCACAAATCAATGCAGGAGTTGGCAGCCACAGTACGTCAGTTAGTGGAGGAAAACGGCCTTGAGGCAAAGGATATTTGCGGTATTGCGGTAGGATTTGATGGTATTGTTGAAGCAAGAAGCGGCGCCATCTACTATCCCATTCATAACGAAGACTGGGGATGCAATATTCTGATCCGAGACATATTGGAGGAACAGCTGCCAGAGTTTGAGAACATCTGGATCGACAACAGCGGCCGGTTCGGCGCTTATGCAATATTTTTGATCTGGCCGGAATTTAAGGAACAGAAAATGTTCAATCTGTTTGTTGGGGAAAATTCGGTGGGATGTTTGATTGACCGGGGAAAGATAGAACGGGGAGCCAATGGTTTTTTGGGAGAAGTTGGACATATGATCATTCTGCCTAGCTATCGCAAGAGAAGATGTGTCTGCGGCAGCTACGGTTGCTTCGAAAATCTGGTTGGTATTGATCATATTTTGGATATAGCAAGAGAAATAGGAGGAGAATGCGGCGATGATCAGCTTTTCCCCAGGATATTAGCAGGACGGTGTGGCTATAAGGATATTTTTGATGCATCGGAGCTGGGAAACCCATACGCGTGCCGAGTTGTAGACGAGATTGTGAAATATTTTTCCTATCTGATTCGTAATCTGCTTTTGTCTTGTGATCCGCAGATCATAACTATTACTGGTCCATATGCCAGCGCGGGAAAATACTTTGAAGATGCGCTTCAAAAAAGAATTCAATCAATTTCATTTTTTAAGATTGAGGGGCGGGTTAAGATTGAGTATTTAAAAGGGGACGGGGTATGTGACAGCCAGTTGGGCGGTGCATTATATGCGATGGACCAGTATTTGAGTACACTGGAACTTGGCTGACCTCATTATCAGCTGCTGGTTCACTTATAAAATTAGACCATGGTGTTTTTTTATCAATTAATCAAACTTTGTTTCAAAACTAAGATTTTAAAAGGAGTGGAATTATGAGATATAAACAGTTTAAAAATGCAGGTGTGGAGGTATCATCTTTAGCAGTAGGAACCTGGGCAATCGGTGGTCAGAACTATGGAGCCGTTGACCGAAATGATTCCATCAAAGCTATCCGGACTATGCTGGACTGCGGCGTAAATCTGATCGACACAGCACCCTGCTATGGAAATGGTTCTTCTGAAAAGATTGTAGGTGAAGCAATTCAGGGACTTAAGAGGGATGAGATCCTGATCTCCACCAAATTTGGCCTGATCACGGACGTGTATTCCGGAGGATATAAGAAATGCGCTACTTATCAGAACACCATGCGTGAGGTAGAAAGTTCACTTATGAATCTGGGCACAGACTACATTGATTTTTATTTTGTCCACTGGCCGGATGTAAATACCCCTATTGATGAAACCATGGCTGCTCTGGCTAACTTAAAGAAACAGGGTAAGATCCGTTTTGTTGGTGTATCCAATTTCTCAGAAGAGCAGATCGAGGAAGCTGAAAAGTACCTGCAGATCGACGTGCAGCAGCCGCCATTCTCTATGGTAAACCGTACATTTGTGGATCTGATGAAATGGGGAGCTGCCAAGGGAATCGACTCAATGACCTACGGTTCTCTCGGCTCTGGCATCTTATCCGGTGCCATTCGCACACTGCCGGATTTTGCTCCGAATGACTTGCGTCTGACCTTTTATGATTTCTTTAAGGAGCCTAAGTTTTCCAAGATCATGGAACTGCTGAAGGTGATGGACCAGGTAGCGGAAAGTCATAAAAAGCCGGTAGCCCAGGTAGCGGTTAACTGGAGTACCCAGAAGGATTATGTAGGTACTGCCCTGGTTGGTGTGCGAAATGAGCAGGAGGCCAGAGAGAACTGTGCTGCTTTTGACTGGGAGCTGACCGATCAAGAGATCCAGTTACTGGATGACGAGATTAAACGCCTGGGAATCTAATATGTTTGGGAGTAAGGAGGAAATTATATGCCAAGAGTTCATGTAAATACACTTTTGAAGCATGCCACTGAAAATAAATATGGTGTTGCTGCAGTAAATACGCTGAATGTGGAGACAGTAAAATATATCATCGAAGCAGCAGAAAGAGAGCGGGTACCGGTAATTGTCCAGTTCTATCCGGGCTTTGAAAACTATACAGCCTTAAAACATATCGCATTTGCAGCTTGTGACATGGCAGAGAAAGCAACAGTGCCGGTGGCAGTACATCTGGATCACTCTGCTACCTTTGATATTGCTGTTTCTGGTATCCGAGATGGATTCCCATCGGTAATGGTGGATGGTTCGTCACTGCCTTTTGAGGAGAACGTAGCATTGACCAAGGCTGTGGTTCGGACAGCTAACGTGTTCGGCGTAGACGTAGAGGCAGAGCTAGGACATGTAGGAAGTGGAGCCAGTGAGGATGATATTACGAATACAGATCATTACACGAGAGTAGATCAGGCAGTCGATTTTGTGGAGCGGACTGGCTGCGGTTCTCTGGCTATTGCTGTTGGAAATGCACATGGTCCTTATGTGAAGGTTCCTAACCTGGATTTTGACCGAATCAAAGCTATCCGGGCTAAGGTGGACGTACCTCTGGTGCTTCACGGTTGTTCAGATATTCCGGAAGAACAGCTGAAGGAGGCTGTGAATCTGGGAATGAGTAAATTTAATATTGCCACCGAATACTTTAGGGCTATGTATCGGGCCATGGAAGCAGACATTAAGTCTCAAAAGTTTGATGGAGATGGCGTAGGGCTGATGTTTGATATCAGAGAAGCCATGATTGACTTTGTGGTGAAAAAGATCCGCTTGTTAAATCCTAACAAATTTTCAATCTGATTTTTGAGTTTTTTGCAGTATGTTTTTTTTCAATTAACCAAGTTTTGTTTCAAAACTAAGATTTTAAAAGGAGCGGAATTATGAGATATAAACAGTTTAAAAATGCAGGTGTGGAGGTATCATCTTTAGCAGTAGGAACCTGGGCGATCGGTGGTCAGAACTATGGAGCCGTTGACCGAAATGATTCCATCAAAGCTATCCGGACTATGCTGGACTGCGGCGTAAATCTGATCGACACAGCACCCTGCTATGGAAATGGTTCTTCTGAAAAGATTGTAGGTGAAGCAATTCAGGGACTTAAGAGGGATGAGATCCTGATCTCCACCAAATTTGGCCTGATCACGGACGTGTATTCCGGAGGATATAAGAAATGCGCTACTTATCAGAACACCATGCGTGAGGTAGAAAGTTCACTTATGAATCTGGGCACAGACTACATTGATTTTTATTTTGTCCACTGGCCGGATGTAAATACCCCTATTGATGAAACCATGGCTGCTCTGGCTAACTTAAAGAAACAGGGTAAGATCCGTTTTGTTGGTGTATCCAATTTCTCAGAAGAGCAGATCGAGGAAGCTGAAAAGTACCTGCAGATCGACGTGCAGCAGCCGCCATTCTCTATGGTAAACCGTACATTTGTGGATCTGATGAAATGGGGAGCTGCCAAGGGGATCGACTCAATGACCTACGGTTCTCTCGGCTCTGGCATCTTATCCGGTGCCATTCGCACACTGCCGGATTTTGCTCCGAATGACTTGCGTCTGACCTTTTATGATTTCTTTAAGGAGCCTAAGTTTTCCAAGATCATGGAACTGCTGAAGGTGATGGACCAGATAGCGGAAAGTCATAAAAAGCCGGTAGCCCAGGTAGCAGTTAACTGGAGTACCCAGAAGGATTATGTAGGTACTGCCCTGGTTGGTGTGCGAAATGAGCAGGAGGCCAGAGAGAACTGTGCTGCTTTTGACTGGGAGCTGACCGATCAAGAGATCCAGTTACTGGATGACGAGATTAAGCGCCTGGGAATTTAATATGTTTGGGTCAAAATACTTTTTGGCACAAACGCAGGAACAGGCAAAAAAGAATAATTAAAGCATTACAGGCGCAGTGGATTTTACTGCGCCTGTTGTGATGTGAGTAATTTATATATGTGCAGGAAAAAGCAGGCAGCTGTGTCAGGGCAAGAATCTGCAGAACGTCTGAATTGTTTGCCAAATCCCCTGAAATTATGTAAAATATATGCGGAAATATAGATAAATTCGGAAAAATGTGATAAAGTAAGCATTAAGAAATTGCTAATTAGAATGGTAAGGAGGCTGTTATGAGGCTTGTTACATATGAAGTAGAGCATAAAGGCGGTCTGGGTGTGATCAGCAAGGATGGAAAATGGGTCTATCCTCTTCGCTCCCTGGATATGGATTATAAGACGATGCAGGAACTGATCGAAGGGATCAGCGAGTCAGAAAAACAGCTGTTGGAGTACGTATCTGGTCAGGATCCGTACAAGATAAGAGGAGCGGCACCGATAGAGGAGGTCAGATTTCTGGCGCCGATCAAAAATCCAAAGCAGGATGTGATCTGTCTGGGCATCAATTACATGGATCATGCAGAAGAATCTGCCCGCTACAAAAAAGAGGCATTTGGAGGGGAGCGTCCCTACGCAGTTTACTTTTCCAAACGTGTAAATGAATCAGTGGCAAACGGTGATGGCATCCAAAGCCATTCTGACATTGTGACTGATCTGGATTATGAGGTGGAGCTGGCGGTTATCATTGGAAAAGAAGCAAAAAATGTGCCGGAGGAGGAAGTAAAGAACTACATTTTCGGTTATACCATTATCAATGATGTCAGTGCCAGAACCCTTCAGACACGGCACAACCAGTGGTATTTTGGAAAGAGCCTGGATGGATTTTTCCCAATGGGACCATGTATCACAACAGTGGAAGATATCCCATATCCGCCAAAGCTTTCTATCCAGTCCCGCGTCAATGGGGAATTAAGACAGGACAGCAATACAGAACTGCTGATATTTGGAATTGACCACATTGTCAGTGAGCTTTCCAAGGGAATGACATTAAAGCCGGGAACCATTATTGCCACAGGTACACCGGCAGGTGCGGGAATGGGATTTACACCGCCCAGATTTTTAAAGCCTGGGGATGTGGTAGAATGCACCATAGAAGGAATAGGAACACTGACTAATCCGGTAGTTGAGTAAGGAAACATTTTAGACACCGAAAGATCCTTAGAGTACACAGACAGCAAAAGGAGGCATGCATACAATGGAATTTATCCCAATGACTATTAAGAAAGAGAAAAACATTGCCCTGATCGCCCATGATCAGAAAAAGCATGAATTAATGGAATGGTGTAAGGCAAATAAATCTATTCTGGAGAAACATTTCCTATGCGGAACCGGAACTACAGCAAGGATGATCACTGATTATACAGGGCTTCCGGTAAAAGGATATAACAGCGGTCCATTAGGAGGAGACCAGCAGATCGGTGCCAAGATCGTAGAAGGGCAGATCGATTTCGTCATATTCTTTTCTGATCCGTTGACAGCACAGCCTCATGATCCGGACGTAAAGGCACTGCTGCGTATTGCGCAGGTTTACGATATCCCTATTGCAAACAACAAGGCAAGCGCAGATTTTATGATCTCCTCTCCGCTTATGGATGAAGAGTATGAGCATGATGTGATCAATTTCAGACAGAATATTTCAGAACGGGCGCAACAGTTATAGTAAGGCCAATGCTGCTTTTTGCCAGGAGGGGGAACACAGATGGAACAGAAATTATATGATCTTATGGATTGGGCGGGGATCGAGGAACTGACTTATTCCGAGTCAGCTGATCCCCATAGAATGTTAGGACCGCATGTAACAGAAGAAGGCTTATTAATACAGGCATTTATCCCGACAGCAACGGCCATTACTGTAAAGCTGACAGGAAATGGGAAAAAATATCCTATGGAGCTTGCAGACGAAGCAGGTTTTTATGCAGTATTGATCCCGAGAAAAACAGTGACCGCTTACACCTTGCTTGTCACATATGATAATGGAACGGAGGAAGAGATCCATGATCCTTACTCTTTCGGACCTCAGTTTACAGAAGAGGAATTAAAGAAATTCGGAGCAGGCATCTACTACGACATTTATGAGAAAATGGGTGCCCATCCTATGACGATTGATGGAATAGAAGGTGTTTATTTTGCAGTATGGGCTCCATGTGCCATGCGTGTCAGCGTAGTAGGTGACTTTAATTTATGGGACGGAAGACGCCATCAGATGCGCAAAGTAGGCGAAGGAGATGCCAGTGTATTTGAACTGTTTATTCCGGGACTGAAGGTGGGATGTCTTTATAAATATGAGATCAAGACCGCTGCAGGACTGCCTATGATGAAGGCTGACCCTTATGGAAACTATGCAGAGCTGCGTCCAAATAATGCTTCTATCGTATGGGATATCAACACTTATCAGTGGAAAGATAAAAAATGGATGGACAAGCGGGCTGTTACTGATACGAAGGACAAGCCTTTAAATATTTACGAAGTCCATTTAGGTTCCTGGATGCGCAAAGAGATCGCAAAGGACGAAAATGGGGAAGGTATCATTGGTTCTGAATTTTATAACTACAGGGAGCTGGCAGTAAAACTGGCAGAGTATGTAAAAGATATGGGGTATACCCATATAGAGCTTTTGCCGGTTATGGAGCATCCCTTAGATGCTTCCTGGGGATATCAGGTAACTGGTTATTATGCCCCCACCAGCCGCTATGGCACACCAGACGACTTCATGTATTTCATGGATTATATGCATGAACAGGGCATTGGCGTGATCTTAGACTGGGTACCGGCCCATTTTCCAAGAGATGCCTTTGGAATGGCATGCTTTGACGGAACCTGCGTTTATGAACATGCAGACCCAAGAAAGGGGTCTCATCCTCACTGGGGCACTTTGATCTATAATTATGGCCGTCCTGGGGTATCTAATTTCCTGATCGCCAACGCATTGTTCTGGGCTGAGAAGTACCATGCAGACGGCATCCGTATGGATGCAGTAGCTTCCATGCTGTATCTGGACTATGGTAAAAATGATGGCGAATGGGTGGCAAATATCTACGGCGGAAATGAAAATCTGGAAGCAGTAGAGTTTTTAAAACACTTAAATACTGTATTTAAGGGCAGAAAAAATGGCGCGATCTTGATCGCAGAGGAATCTACCGCATGGCCGATGATCACCGGTGATCCAAAGGACGGCGGACTGGGCTTTGATTATAAGTGGAATATGGGCTGGATGAATGATTTCACCAACTACATGCGCTGTGACCCGTATTTCCGTAAAAATAACTATGGGGAATTGACTTTCTCCATGCTTTATGCATACAGTGAAGACTTTGTCCTGGTATTCTCCCATGATGAGGTAGTTCACGGAAAAGGCTCTATGATGGGCAAAATGCCTGGAGAGACCTTAGAGGCAAAGGCAGAAAATCTGAGGGCTGCTTACGGCTTTATGATGTCCCATCCGGGAAAGAAGCTGCTGTTTATGGGACAGGACTATGGTCAGATCGACGAGTGGAATGAAAATGCATCCCTGGAATGGGATCTGTTAAAATATCCGCTGCACAAGAACATGCAGACTTATGTACGTGAGTTAAACAAGTTGTATCAGGCACATCCGGCACTGTATGAGCAGGATTTTGAAACAGAGGGATTTGAGTGGATCAACTGCAGCTACCATGAGGAAAGCATGATCATGTTTGTGCGCAGGGGCAAAGAAGAAACTCTTCTTTGTGTATGCAACTTTGATAATGTGGATCATGATAAATTCCGTCTTGGAGTGCCATTTGCAGGAAAGTATAAAGAGATCTTTAACAGTGATTCTAAGGAATTTGGCGGCGAAGGCCGTACCAACAGCCGTGTAAAATCTTCCAGAAAAATGGAATGGGATGAAAGAGAAAACTCTATTGAGATCCATATTCCGCCAATGAGCTTTATGGTATTTTCCTGCACACCAGAGGAGAAGAAGGAAAGCCCGAAGAGACTGGCCACGAAGAAATCTGAGCCGAAGAAGCTGACTACTGCGAAAAAATCTGAGCCAAAGAAATTAGCAACAAAGAAGGAAGAACCGAAAAAGCTGACTACTGCAAAAAAAGAAGAGCCAAAGAAGTTAACAACAAAGAAGGCGGAGCCTAAAAAACTGACTGCGGCGAAGAAAGAAGAGCCCAAAAAGCTTGCTACAGCCAAAACGGAGGCACACAAGCTGGAGACCAAAAAAGAAGAACCAAAGAAATTAGCTACAGCTAAAACTGAGGTACACAAGCTGGAGACCAAAAAAGAAGAATCGAAGAAATTAGCCACAGCCATAGAAGAGCCAAAGAAACTGGAAACAGCCAAACCTGATCCGGTTCCGGCACCAGCTGCGGAAATTCCGGCATCACCGGAAAAAACCACTCCGGCATCTAAAAAAGCTGCTCTCAGAGCAGCAAAAAAGCGGGGACGCAGCAGAAATAAATAAAAATACATATACCGAATTGCTACGTGCTTTGCACTCACGCAATTCTAAAAACATTCGTAATCCGCTCATTTTTCTTCAAAAAATGGCTTCTTACTCATGTTTTTGGCGGGTCCCAAGTTCAAAAATCCTCCTGCAAGCAAGCTTGCATCGGATTTATGACTTTTTGACCCTGGATCATATCATAAGTATTACAACATAAGGGGGTTATCATGCTTCCTTCCGTGAGAAAGCTATGGATGACGATCTCCATAAAAAGAAAAATAGGATTTTTTGCAGCCATGGTCATTTTGATCATGGCTCTTTCTGCTTCTTTTAATGTATGGATCACCAATGTATCCTTAGGAAGCTTTGGCAGGATCCTAAATGACAATTCCAAATGTAACGATTTTCAGGATGCACTGGACCTGGAAATAAAGGCCTTTGAACATTATGTGCGCAATTCAGATGAAGAAAGCCGCAATACTTACCGTGTAGCCTGTGTAAGGACAGAACGCTGCCTGTGGTCATTGCCTTCTGATTATAGAAGGATCGGAAAAGAGCGCAGTGCCAGAACCTGGAGTATAAGAAATGCTTATGAAAGCTACAAAGTTCATCGCGATGACGTTGCAGAGGGAAACAAAACAGGCAGTGAATTTGTGGAGGAATTGTATTACGTATACAGAATGCAGGAGTATATTCAGGAATATACAGGCCGTCTGGTACAGATAACCATGACAAAAGGAACCGAAGATTATCAGAGAGAAGCAGCCGTATTTTCTAATATTCCCTATATAATTCTTGGTATTTCCATTGTATTTATGGTCGCAGCAGTCTGGCTTACAAAGATTCTTTCAAATTCTGTTGCAAAGCCTGTTTTAGCACTGGCTGTAAGTACCAGAAAGATAGCAGCCAATGATTTTGACGAGCCGGACCTGATCATAGAGAATAAAGATGAAATGGGCGAACTGGTTGCGGCGTTCAATGTAATGAAGCACAGCACAAGAGGTTATATTGAGACCATGCGTAAGAACAACGAGATGCAGGAGCTTCTTTATAAAGAGGAAATGGAACGCAGCAATATGGAGAAACAGCTGAATTCTGCCAGACTGGAATTGTTAAAAAGCCAGATCAATCCTCACTTTCTGTTTAATACATTAAACATGATCGCATGTACAGCGAAGCTGGAAGATGCAGGGGATACAGAAAAAATGATCTTAAGCCTGGGGAACCTTTTTCGTTATAATTTAAAGACCACGGAGCAGTTTGTGACCCTGGAACGGGAATTAAAGATCGTAGAGGATTATATGTATCTGCAGAAAATGCGTTTCGGAAGCAGGATCAAATATAGACTGAGTCTGGAAACGGATGCAGCAGCAGTAATGATCCCCTCTCTTTCTTTACAGCCCATTGTGGAAAATGCGATCGTCCATGGTATTTCCAAAAAGGAAGGGGGAGGTATCCTCCATGTGCGTATCTGGAAAAAAAATCAGGACCTGATCCTCTCAGTAGCAGATACAGGTCTTGGGATAAGTGAAGAAAGGCTGGAAGAAGTAAGAAAAGCCATGGCAGAAAGACGTACAGCCAAAATAGGTATTGGACTGGGAAATATTTATAAACGTATCC
This sequence comes from Lachnospiraceae bacterium, assembly GCA_025758065.1. Classification (NCBI taxonomy): domain Bacteria; kingdom Bacillati; phylum Bacillota; class Clostridia; order Lachnospirales; family Lachnospiraceae; species Lachnospiraceae bacterium. The sequence continues at coordinate 942,668 of CP107199.1, read as the reverse complement.
ACATGATATATCAGGGAGGAGACCTTCAAATTTACAGCTGTGAGGGTAAAGGGACCATCATACAGATGATACTTCCGCAAAAGGATGCAGGGATGAAATACAGGGGGGAAGATCAAAATGTACAGACTGCTGGTAGCAGATGATGAAATCATCGAGAGAAAAGTTCTTTTGAAGACTTTGCAAAAGAATTTAGAGGGACAATGCGAGCTTTTTCAGGCAGAAAACGGCAGGGAAGCTCTGGAGATATATGAAAAAGAAAAGATCCAGATCGCCATACTGGATATTGAGATGCCGGGCATTAATGGAATACAGGCAGCAGAAAAGATCAGAGAAAAAGATAAAAACTGCTGTATTATCTTTCTCACAGCCTATGATGAATTTTCTTATGCAAAAAAGGCTATCACAGTCCGTGCCTTGGATTATATTTTAAAACCATGGGATGAAAAAGAACTGATGCTGGTGTTAGAAGAAGCTATGCGTCTGGCAGGAGAAAAGGAAGAACAGACTAGGATACGAAAGGTGGCAGAACAGGCAGAAGCAGGTCAGCAGATCATGGAAGAAGAGCCAGATTATGCAAATGAAAATCTGCGCATCAGCAAAGTGACAGAGATGCTGAAGGATTATATCTGTGAAAACTATATGAAAGATCTTTCTGTGCAGCAGATGGCTGAAAAGACAAATTATTCCGAACCTCATTTCTGCCGTTTATTTAAGCAGAGTTTTGGCCAGAATTTCACATCATATCTTACGGAATACCGCATCAATATGGCAAAAAAGATGTTGGAACAACCTACGGTAAATGTAAAGGATGTAGGTAAAAATGTTGGATATGAGGATTCAAACTATTTCACAAAAGTGTTCAGAAGAATCACAGGACAGAGCCCGACGGAGTATAGAAATACAGTTTTCAGGGAAAAGGGATAAAAATTTCCTTATTAAGTCAAAATCGTACTAGGATTATCAAAAATTTACCATGTTCAGAACAAGATTTTACCCATATAATGAAATCAGCATAAAGAAAGCGTAAAAAACATAAAAAACATGTGAAAAACGCATTAATAGGAGGGTAAAAACATGAAAAAAAGATGGTTAAGTGCAGCACTTTGCACAGCTATGGTAGCTGGATCACTGGCAGGATGCGGATTAAAATCCCCAGAAACAACTACTACAGCAGCAGCTACTGAGGCAGCTAAGGAGGAAGCGACCACAGCAGCAGAAGCAAAAGAGGAATCCAAAGGAGAGTCTGCAGCAGCTGGGGAGCCTGTAGGACCTGCAGTTACTCTGGTAATGGCAGAGGTTAATCCACTGGATACGATCGTTGGACAGACTGATACAGCATTCAAAGAGAAGGTAGAAGAGCTGTCTGGCGGATCTATTACAGTAGACCTTCAGGCAAGTGGTGTTCTTGGTTCTGAAAACGATGTTCTGGATACCATGCTTGGCGGTGGCGGAACTATTGATATGTCCCGTATCTCCGCATTCGCACTGACAAGCTACGGCGCACAGAAATCCGTTCTTCTGTCTGTACCTTATACATTTGTAAACCGTGAGCATTTCTGGAAATTTGCAGACAGTGAACTGGCTCCAGAGTTCTTAATGGAACCTCATGACAACGGACTGGGCGTAAGAGGTCTGTTCTACGGAGAAGAAGGTTTCCGTCATTTCTTCACTGTTAAGCCGGTAAATACTATTGAAGACTTAAAGGGAATGAAGCTTCGTGTTTCTAACGACCCGATCATGACCGGTATGGTATCAGGACTTGGTGCAAACGCAACTGTAGTTTCCTTCAACGAACTGTACTCTGCACTGCAGACAGGTGTTGTTGATGGCGCTGAGCAGCCGATCGCAAACTATCAGTCCAACGCATTCCCAGAGGTTGCTCCTAACCTGATCCTTGATGGACATACATTAGGTGCTATCCAGGTTATCATTACTGATGAAGCTTGGGATAAGTTAACTCCAGAGCAGCAGGATGTTCTGACCGAAGCTGGAAAGTATGCATCTGAATACAACCGTAAGATCTCTGAAGAAGCAGAGAACAAGGTTCTGGATGAGTTAAAGGCTAATGGCGTATCTGTAGTAGATGTTGAAGATAAGACTCCATGGCAGGAAGCTTGCAAGGACATCATCGAATCCTCTACAAAGGATAACGCAGAACTGTATCAGAAGATTCTTGATATGGCAAAATAATCTGAGCCAGTCAGATAAATAGGCAAATGGTGTATCTGGCGCAGGAGAGCGCGTCTCTCCTGCGCTTTTAATTAAGAAAGGGGACTGAAAAATGCCTTCAATTTTTGAAAAAATCGATAAGATCCGTCCTTTATATGATGCAGCATACAAGTTTGTATTATTCATCTGCAAGCTTCTGCTTGTGATTGATATCCTCATTACCTGTATGTCTGTTGCAGGACGTTATATCTCATTTATCCCAGATCCGGCCTGGTCTGAGGAAGTAGTTCTTTCCTGTATGGCTTATATGGCAGTTCTTTCCGCAGCGCTGGCTATCCGTCGCGGTGCTCATATCCGTATGACTGCTCTTGACAGCTATCTGCCAAAGAATCTGGTAAAATTCCTGGATATCCTTGCTGATGTGGCTGTTTTAGTACTGGCTGTTATCATGTTGACTGTAGGCTGGAATTATGCTTCCGGCATCGGTGCAAAAGGTACTTATGTAAGTATGCCGACTGTATCCCGTTTCTGGATGTATCTGCCTGTTCCGTTAGCAGGTATTGCAATGATCATTTTCGAGATTGAAGCATTGTATAATCATATCAGAAGTTTTTATGTAAAGGAGGAAAAGTAGAATGAGCGTAGATAGTATGGCAATTTTAATATTACTTGGAAGCTTCTTCCTTATGATCATGCTGCGTTTCCCAATTGCGTATGCAGTAGCCCTTTCTTCTGTATTCTGTCTGATGTCTCAGGGACTTCCTCTGACCACTATCTGCCAGCAGATGGTAAAAGGAATCAGTTCCTTCAGTTTAATGGCAGTACCTTTCTTCATCACCATGGGATGCCTTATGGGGTCCGGTGGTATTTCTGAAAAACTGATCGCTTTGGCAAATGCCTGTGTAGGCTGGATGCGAGGCGGTATGGCAATGGTAAACATTGTTGCTTCTTATTTCTTTGGTGGTATTTCTGGTTCTGCATCTGCAGATACTGCTTCTTTAGGATCCATCCTGATCCCTATGATGGTTGACCAGGGATATGACGGTGATTTCTCTACAGCAGTTACCATTACTTCTTCCTGTGAGGGACTTCTGGTTCCTCCAAGCCACAACATGGTTATTTATGCTACTACAGCAGGTGGTATTTCTGTAGGAAGCTTATTCCTTGCAGGTTATGTTCCAGGCGCACTTTTAGCTGTATCCCTGATGGTTGGTTCTTACATTATTTCTGTAAAACGCAATTATCCAAAGGGTGACAAGTTCAGCATAAAGAACCTGCTTAAGCAGTTAAGTGTTTCTTTCTGGGCACTGGCAGCAGTCCTTATCGTAGTATTCGGCGTTGTAGGCGGTGTGTTCACAGCTACTGAGTCTGCAGCAGTTGCAGTTATCTACAGTTTGATCGTCAGCGTATTTATTTACAAGGGCCTTGACTGGAAAGGTGTATGGAGAGTATTAGGCGAGTGTGTAGATACATTATCTATCGTACTGATCCTGATCGCAACTTCCAGTATTTTCGGTTACTGCCTTACAAGACTTCATGTACCAGACCTGGCAGCCCAGGCTATTGTCGGACTGACCAGCAATCCGATCCTGATCGCTCTTTTATTAAACCTGATCCTTCTGGTATTAGGCTGTATCATGGATATGGCGCCGATCATCCTGATCGCAACTCCTATCCTTCTTCCAATCGCTACCTCTATTGGTATCGACCCGATCCAGTTTGGTATCATGGTTGTCCTTAACTGTGGTATCGGACTTCTGACACCTCCTGTAGGTGCTGTACTTTTCATCGGTTCCGCTGTTGCAAAGATCCCGATGGAAAAGGTTGTAAAAGCAACATTACCATTCTATCTGTGTATGATCATTACTCTGATCCTGATCACCTTTGTACCAGGAATCAGCTTATGGCTTCCAAGTGTATTTGCACACTGATAGGGGTATAATAAAAGTAAAGTATATATAAAAGAAGTACATATAAAAATAAGGGGGGTGTCGAGGACATCCCCTTTGTGATATAATGAGTCCAAAAGAAAAACAAACGACACCGAAGGTGGCATTTGTTTTTCTTGGACCATTAACGAAGGTTCCGCCTGCGAAAGCAGGCAGTAGAGCGCGTCAGCGCGGGGAACCTGAGTATAAGATATAATGAGCGCAGGGAAAAACAAGCGGCTGCGTCAGCAGACATTTGTTTTTCACAAGCCATTAACGAACGAATCGCCTGCGTAAGCAGGCAGTGGAGCGCGAATGCGCGGGATTCGTGAGTTTCGTAAGTGTATACTCACAGCTAGGGGGAAAATTATATTATGTATCAATACCGTTATAAAACCACCAGAGGAGAATACTGGAAAATGTCCATGTATTTCATTTACCATTCCATGACAGGCATGGTAAACCTGGTTTTTACAGCAGCTCTTTTAGCCCTCACTTTTGCAAAATGGGGATCTTCAGGAAACATATTCCGTATCTGTATGGTTTTAGGCTGCTGCCTTTTTACCATCTTTCAGCCTCTGGCTATTTACCTAAGTGCAGGAAAGCTGGCATCTGCATCCGGAGAAGATACAGAGATCCGTCTGGACGATGTTGGGATCCAGGTAAAAGTGGGGAATACCTACGATAAGATCCCGTGGAGAAAAATAGTAAGGATCGCAAAGCTGCCTGGTATGGCTATTATTTTTACAGATCCGTCCCATGGATATCTGCTTACAGACCGGGTAGTAGGAGAGGACAAAAAAGCCTTTTACGACTGGCTGATGAAGAAACAATCCCAGACCTTGAAAAAGGAAAAATAAAAGCAGGCACAGAAAGATTCTGAGAGAACATTTATAAGATCAGGAGGCAACAATGGTAAAAAAAGGGATATTCTGCTTGTGTATGACCGTTCTTATTTTAGGCGGCTGCACTCTGGGAGGGGTATCATTAAAAGGGAAAGAAAAGCTGGCAGAACCGGATTTTGTCCTGACTTATGCAGAAAACCAGGCTGAAGATTATCCTACGACCCAGGGCGCCTATAAATTTGCTGAACTGGTAAAAGAACGTACCGGGGGAAAAGTAGAGATTCTGGTAAATGCAGGGGGAATGTTAGGAGATGAAAGGTCTGTGATTGAACAGATCCAGTTTGGCGGGATCGATTTTGCCAGAGTTGCCCTTTCTACAGCAGCAGAGTATATTCCCAAGCTGAATGTACTTCAGATGCCTTATCTGTATACAGGAGCAGATCATATGTGGAAGGTACTGGAAGGTCCTATAGGAGATGAATTCCTTGAGGCTTTTCAGGGCTCAGGTATACTGGCTCTTTCCTGGTATGATGCAGGTGCCAGAAGCTTTTATAATGCTGTAAAGCCCATTGAAAAGCTGGAAGATATAAAGGGAATGACCATTCGTGTACAGGAATCAGAGCTGATGAGTGATACAGTCCGGGCGCTGGGAGCTACGCCGGTTCCTATGGTTTATGGGGAAGTGTATTCCGGCATCCAGACCGGAAAGGTAGACGGGGCAGAAAATAACTGGCCGTCTTATGAATCTGCAGGACATTATGAAGTAGCAAAATACTTTACCGTAGATGAGCACAGCCGTGTGCCGGAAGCACAGATCGCTTCCCAGTACACCTGGAACAAGCTTCCGGAAGAATACCAGAAGATTATCCGGGAATGTGCAGAAGAATCAGCACGTTATGAAAGAAACCAGTGGAAAATAAGAGAATCTATTTCCAGACAGCGGGTGGAGGCTAATGGCTGTATTGTGACCCAGCTTTCTCCGGAAGAAAAACAACGGTTTCAGCAGGCAGTTATGCCTTTATATGAAAAATACTGTGCAGAGTATGTGGATATTATTGATGAGATCGTGGCAGAAGGACGATAAGATTTAAGGTCAAAACGAAAAGATTAAATAAAAGCTGACAGGATGCTTTTTTGTGAGAAATCCTATCAGCTTTTTTATATATCCCTTTAGTTGTTTAATGGAGCTATAGTAGCCGGAGCTTCCGCTGTAGTTGGTTCATGTGCCGCTGTAGTAGATTTTGCTGCTTCTGTGGTGGACTTAGCCGCAGCAGAAGTAGATTTCTGCGCCGCAGTGGTGGATTTAGCCGCCGCAGAAGTAGATTTCTGCGCCGCAGTGGTGGACTTAGCCGCTGCGGAAGTGGATTTTTGTGCCGCAGTGGTGGACTTAGCTGCTGCAGAAGTAGATTTTTGCGCTGCAGTGGTGGACTTAGCCGCTCCAGAGGTAGATTTCGCTGCTGCGGTGGTGGATTTAGCCGCAGAAGAGGACTTGGCAGCAGATGATGCTTTTGTCTCTGCCTTGGTACTGCTGGCTTTTGCAGATTTCGTTTCGGAAGCTTTTGTTTCGGAAGTCTTTGCCTCAGAAGCTTTTGTTTCATTCTCCGCTTCGGTTGCTTCTGTTCCGTTCATACCATTCTTTCCGTCAGTTGGGAACTTGCTGTTCCGGTCTGATGTATTAATTCCGGACTGGTTGATAGAGAAGGCAGCCTGGTTCGGGTTTCCGGCCATATCTTCTACATAAACAGTGAGAGAGCCTTCTTCTAATTTAAAAGTGACTTCTCCGTTTTCTTTATCGCAGCTGTCAGGAAGGATCTTCGTTCCACTGTCATCGGTAGCATAAATAGAATCATAGTTGATGCCGGAAATGCTGTCTTCTATAGTGAGGATAAGCTTGCCGTTTTCCATAACTACGTTTTCTTCATCAAATGATGGGGCTGTATCATCCAATACTGCAATATGCTCAATATCCTGGGCCTGCATGCCGTTTAAGCTTAATGCGTAGATCTCTAGAGTGCCGTTACTTTCCAGTACAGCGTGGTAAACGCCCTTTTCTTTTTTGAATTCAATTGGCTGGGATTCCAGAGTGGTTGTCATCTTCTTTAAAGGAAGCAGGGAGTGGATCTTAAAGCTTACATCTAGAGTTTTGTAATCAGTTGTATCGCTGATATCTATTTCAATCTTTGGTGTAGCAGTAACGATAAAGAAAATTGCCAGATTGACCACTAAAAATGGAAGTATGTAGCATAATAAAATACGGGAAAAACCGGTATTTCCATTTTTTTGTGGTTTGTGTGTGCGGCGCTGATCCTGACGGGAAGCAGTGGAGCGTGTACGTCCAGATGCACGGCTGCTTCTTGGTGCGCTGTATGATGAATGGTGTTCCATTACCATTTCCTCCTTTAGTAAAAGCTCCCTATAGCATAGCAGAAAAACAGATTACTTACAAGGAATTATTCATTGAGAAAGTCTTACGAAAATGCTAGTAAGTAGCTTCAAAATGTTAAGGGGGTATGGTATGATTATACTAGTACATCGTTTTCGAAATAACTATACCACTCACTTGTCTGCGAATCTGATTGCACAGGCCTAAAAGCCTCAGCGTAGCCCGCTACGCCTGCGTTTTTAGACCTGCACACTCAAATCCACATCCTACGTGATTAGTACAGTTATTTACGAAACGATGTACTAGGATCTTAAGGGGACAGATAAAATGGGGGAAAAGAGGTAGAACGCAATATGATAAGAGAGGCGGCTGAATTTGCAGAGCGGGCACATGAGGGTGTTTACAGAAAGGGAACCAAGATCCCTTATATCACACATCCGATGGAAACGGCAGCCATTGTAACGGCATTTACAAATGAACCGGAAATGATAGCTGCGGCTTTGCTGCATGATGTGATAGAGGACGCCGGGGTTACGAAAGAAGAACTGGAGGAAAAGTTTGGTTCCAGAGTGGCATTTCTGGTAGAGAGTGAAAGCGAAGACAAGTCCAGAAGCTGGATGGAGCGCAAAGGCACTACAGTGGAACACTTAAAGTCAGCAACCAGAGATGAAAAAATACTGGCGCTTGCGGATAAGTTAAGCAATATCCGCAGTACAGTCAGAGATTATCTGGTCCTGGGAGATGAGGTCTGGCAGCGTTTTAACCAGAAGGACAAGGAAATGCAGGGCTGGTATTACAAAGGGGTGGCAGAGGCACTGAAGGAGTTTAAAGGCCACATTTATTATGAAGAATATCTGATGCTGTGTAAAAAGATATTTGGTTAAAGGAGAAGAAAAATGAGAAAAATGAAAAGCAGGATCCTGGCAGCGATCCTGGCAGCAGGAATGATCTTTACTGCACAGGGAATGACCGCTCTGGCAGGAACTACCGGAGTGGGAGCGGCAAAGACCGGGCAGTCCACAGGAGGACCGGGAGAGACCGTAAAAGATGTGGAGAATGCTACAGCAGATAATGAAAATGCTGGTTCAGGAGAGCAGGAAAAAGTATCCGGCGGTGATAATACAGGTACCACAGACCAGACTCCCACCAACGATCCGCTACAGGTAAATTACAGCGTATATTTCAGAAACCGGGGATGGAGTGATCCGACGGCAGATAATCATGCGCTGGCAGCGCCGGCTGATTCATGGGTCACATCCATGAGGGCTAATCTGATTAACATTCCGGCGGGAGCACAGATCGGTGTCCGTTATAAGGTAAATTTAAGTGGTACAGGCTGGCTTGACTGGGAAGCAGATGGAGCAGAAAATGGCGGTGCATCAGCAGAAATGCCATTGGAAGCCATTGCTATGGAATTAACAGGTTCTTCGGCAGCTTCTTATGATCTGTATTATAAAGTTTACCAGAATGGTTCCTGGACAGACTGGGCAGTAAACGGTGCAACAGCAGGAACGGAAGGTGCAGGACTGAGAGTGGACGGCATTAAGGCGTCTATTACAGCAAAAAATGCAGGCGCACCTGCAGAGACAGCTCCATCAACAATAGATCCGTCCAGACCAATGATCGCGCTGACCTTTGATGACGGGCCAAGGGCTTCTGTCACCAACCGTATTTTAGACAGCTTAGGCCAGTATGGGGGCAGAGCCACTTTCTTTATGGTAGGGACCAATGTTCCACAGAATGGCGAAGTGATCCGTCGTATGGTGGCTCAGGGCTGTGAGGTGGCAAATCACACCAATGACCATAAATACATATCAAAACTGGGCAATGAAGGCATTGTAAGCCAGGTAAGCGCTGTAAACCAGAAGGTAGCAGCAGCCTGCGGTGTATCACCAGTTGTAATGCGTCCGCCAGGCGGCTATATAGATGCCCATTCCCTTTCTGTACTTGGTTCTATGGGAATGCCTGCTATCATGTGGTCCATTGATACAAGAGACTGGCAGCACAGAAATGCCCAAAAGACCATTAACAATGTTTTAAGTCAGGTAAAAGATGGGGATATTGTCCTGATGCATGATATTTACGATGCTACTGCAGATGCTGCTGTGGCGCTGATCCCGGAACTGACCGCCAGAGGATACCAGCTGGTAACAGTCAGTGAGCTGGCAGCAGCCAGAGGAGGAATGGCAGCAGGACATAAATACAGCCAATTTAGATAAAAGGAGACAATAAAAATGGATATTCGTTATTCTGCAAACCAGAGAGATGTAAAACGCTATACAACAGAAGAGCTGAGAAAGGAATTTCTGATCCAGAACCTGTATCAGGCAGATGAGGTAGTTGCAGTGTATTCCCATGTAGACCGTATGGTCACAATGGGATGTATGCCGGTTTCTGAGAAGGTTTCTATTGAAAAAGGCATTGACTGTTGGAAGAACTTTGGAACCCACTATTTTCTGGAACGCCGTGAGATCGGTATTTTCAATATTGGCGGAAAAGGAAAGATTACTGCTGATGGACAGGAATTTGCTATGGGATATAAGGACTGTCTGTACATTACCAAGGGAACAAAAGAAGTTTACTTTGAAAGCGAAGATCCTTCTGATCCGGCAAAATTTTATATGGTAAGTGCTCCGGCCCATACTTCCTATACTACTACTTTCATTCCTATTGAAAAGGCAGCAAAGAGACCATGTGGTGATGCAGCTCTTTCTAATAAGCGTACTATCAATCAGTTTATCCATCCGGATGTATTAAAAACCTGTCAGCTTTCCATGGGTATGACCGTGTTAGAGCCGGGAAGTGTATGGAATACTATGCCGGCACATACACATGAGCGTCGTATGGAGGTTTATATGTATTTTGAGGTACCAGGTGACAATGTAGTATTTCACATGATGGGCGAACCAACAGAGACCAGACACATTATCATGAAAAACGAAGAGGCTGTGATCAGCCCTTCCTGGAGCATTCACAGCGGTGCAGGTACATCTAATTATACCTTTATCTGGGCAATGGGCGGCGAGAACATGGAATTTGATGATATGGACACCATGAAGCCTAATGAGATGATGTAATAATGTTTACGGGTATACAGGTAAAAAACAGGTGCTCACCCTATGGGGATCATAGGGTGAGCACCTCCTGGATCATGAAAAAGCTGTATGCCCATATTTCGGCGGCTTTTGCTGTTGTAACAGACCCTTTTGCCCCCAACATCATTAAATCTGTCTATTATAAATATTTCATTATTGTTGGCACGAGAATGTTCATATCTACGGGCTTTGCAACATGATCATTCATTCCAACAGAAAGAACTTTTTGTATATTTTCTGCAAAGACATTAGCAGTCATCGCAATAATTGGAATCCTGGATTTTTTAGCATCCTTCATCTTTCGGATGCGGTTAATGAATATAACGGTATTTGGGCTTGTTCCTCTATTTTGCATTTACCAAAGAAAGAGCTGCGTTCAGTATTACAAAAGATGTGCATTGCACTTAAAGATAACGGGATGATCTATACTTCATTTAAGTATGGTAACTTTGCGGGGGATCGTAATGGTCGTTATTTTACAGATTTTATAGAGGATTCTTTTCAAAAGATTATAGCTGACATATCAGAGTTAAAGATAGAGGACTGCTGGATCACCAGTGATGTCAGACCGGGAAGGGATGAGGAAAAATGGCTCAATTTATTACTCCGCAAGTCGAATATTCATTAAACATCAAGGGTGAGTATCATAATACTTTAGATATTGAGGGGTTTTCTCAGATGATGAAGGATCCCTCATATTGGAACTTCTCGTACTTTTGCCGCCATGTTATTGCTAACAATCTCAACTTTATTGGGAACCTGCGTTGAAATTCCCAGCTGATTAGCAAATGTATTACCAGAATAGAAACCATCTACTTTTCCACCTCTGGAAACATATTTGTATCTGGCAACCGTATCTGCATTTACGCCCACATTTGTTTTTAGTCGTGATTTCTTAGGCAAATAATAAATGCCATTCTCATATTTTTGTAGTTTTCCCTCATCGCACAGCTTTTTTAGCTGCTGATTTACTGCAGATTTTGTAATTCCCTTAATCACTATATCAGAAAAGAATATAGGCTCTGCTTCCTTATAATTGTCTTTCAAAAATTCATATAACATAAACCTCATTCCTTTCTCCTAAATATTTATAACCTATATGGTTATTTTTGTTAATTATATTCTATATTCTGTTTTCACGATCTGGCCATGTAATTTTAGCACTATGGTTAGTATATCCAAAGCAGAATAAAACATAAAAAAAGATCTGTCACCCTTAGGATTCTTCCCAAAGCCAACAGATCTTACATTTTCCCTTACATCTTTATACTCTTTGCCAGACTCGTCAGCAAAGCTGCCATCTTCGGATTAACCTTTTTTCTTTCTAACCCACGTTATTTTGCAGCCACGGTTACCACTGTTTCCTTTTTTTCGACATAAGCCAATAAAACATAGAACAAAATATTAATGCAAATACAACGCCAAAAACATTCTGAATCACTCTAAGACCAACTGCTCCTTTTAGTCCATAACTCTCTGTAGCAATGGCCAAAGCACCAAATGTGTTAAATACTGCCTGCCAGCCATATTTTGCAGAAAGTCCTACACCAATTCCGCCAAGGATTCCTATGTATGCATAGATAGATGACGGAAGCAAAAAATATAGTACTGTAAAGCATATTACACCTGCAATATTTCCGACAATCCTTTTGCGGACTCTGTATTGCATGTCCTCCATAAATGGTAAGATTGCTGACATTGCCGCAATTCCAGCCCACATTGCCCGTGGCATATTGCAGAGTTCCGCAATGCAGAGTACTGCCGGTACACATATGATCTGACATAACTGCCACTTTGTTCTGGAAGAAGATATATCAAATTCCTGTACCAAATCATTCAAATTTCTTTTATACGTTCTGTTTTTATGATTTCGATAAAATACGAAGCAGGTAAGTGCTGCACCTAATGCCATTCCGGTTAATCGCATCTGATAACTTTTTCCTGTTACATCATATCCATACAATAACAGATAACCAAGAACCAATGTGGATTGGTTAAACATGAATGGGTTATGACATCCGAACAGAATCAGCACTGCCAGTGCAGCAATGTTTAACAGCATTCCAAGTACCGGTGAAAGCTGGTTTGCTAAATGCGGACATACAGTCATAATTACAAAGAACAAAGCCAAAAGCATCGTAGATTGTCCGGTGTGGATCCCCAGATCCGCATTCCGAAATACCATAAGGCATAATAAAACTACTACACCCACAATACTATTCTCATTTCCAAATAAGATACTGAAAATAGTAACAAATAAAAAACAAAATGCCATTGTAACAGCTATCTTTACCAAATATACCAGCATATGATATGATTTTTCTTTCACTGTTTCACTCTTTTTCAACAGGTTTTTAGAACCTGCCTGATTTAACTGCAATTCCTGATAAAATGTCATGTAATTCCTCCTCTATCTGTTTTTCTTAAACTTATATGGCCTCATCTTTCTGTATTGGAAGCTCTACAACAAATCTGCATCCACCATATTCCCGGTTTTCTGCCTTGATCGTCCCGCCAGCACTATCTACGATCCGTTTCACAAGTGCAAGGCCGAGACCATTTCCTTCTGCTTTGTGAGAATCGTCTGCCTGATAAAATTTATCAAATATTCTGGTTTTCACATCATCCTCTATTCCCGATCCTTCATCTTCTAGAATAAACATTACAGAATCCTTTTCCTGCTTCAGAAACATCATAATTGTCCCCTTTGCAGGACTGAACTTAATCGCATTATCTAAAAGATTCATCCATATATGCATAAAAAGTCCTTCATTCCCAGTATATTTAACTTCCTCCAGCTCTACCTGGAAATCAATTTCTTTTTCTGTCCATTTTGTCTCCAGGGAAAGAAATGCCTGACGGATCTGTTCATCCAGACGATATTCTGTTTTTTTCATTGGTATGTTCTGATTCTCTAACTTGGATAACAGCAAAATATTTCCAACCAATCCGGAAAGCCTTTGGGTATTAAACAGGATTTTTTCTACATATTCCTCTTGCTCCTGAGACAGTTCTTCTCCCTGAAGAAGCATTGTATACCCTTCAATGGCATTGATCGGGGTCTTAAACTCATGAGAAACATTGGAGACAAAATCCATCTGTAGTACTTCTGTTGCACGAAGCTCTTTTGTCATCACATTAAAACTCTGGTAAGATTCTCCAACTTCTGCGATACGGCTGTTCGTTTCCAAGTGCTGTTCAAAATCTCCCTGCGAAACTTCCTTCATTGCTTTACTGAGTCTGGTAATTGGTTCCAGCAACCTTGCATTGATAAAGGAAGTAATCAGCCCTGCAATCAATGTATTAAAAATCAAAAGCCAGCCAAGCACAGGTATGCTACCAGGCAGATTAAAAAAATGATTCAAGAAAGCAAATAATAACGCAGATATGACTGTTGAAAATACAAGTGCCAGCCAGATTGCACCAGTCAGACAGGATCGGATCCGCAATCCTTTTTCTTTCTTTTGTTCCATTATTTTTTCACCACCTTGTATCCAATTCCACGCATTGTTACGATTTCAAAATCAGGGTTATCTTTCAAACGCTCCCTGATTCTTCCTATATGTACCTCTATCGTATGTGGGTCTGCCTCCGTCTCATATCCCCATACTTCATCCATCAACTGTTGTTTTGTAAATGTTCTGCCTGGCGAAGCTGCAAGCTTATATAAAAGCAGAAATTCCTTTTTAGGTAAAACAACGCTTTCCTCACCGGTTTTAACCGTCATTGCATCATAATCAAACTCCGTTGAACCAAGCACAATTTTGTGTTCATTCAGTATCTGCGCACGACGAAGCAATGCTCCGACTCTTAAAACCATTTCATTCACATTTACCGGTTTTACCATATAATCGTCACTTCCTGAAAGAAATCCCTGACGCATATCATCAAAGGTACTTTTTGCAGTGATCATAAGTACCGGTATCTGATATCCTGCTGAACGGAGTTCCGACACCAGTTCATAACCATCCATAACCGGCATCATAATATCGGAAATGATAAGATCAATATACTCTTTATCCAATATTTCTAATGCCAGTGCTCCATCCGATGCACTTTTGACCTGATATCCATTCTTTTCAAGCACTTTTTGGAATAGCTGGCTTAATTCTTTATCATCTTCTACAATTAATATTTGAAACACGATCTTCTTCCTCCTTTATCAGAACAGATATCTTGCCCATCCAAGCAGATGCTGTATCAAAAGTACGTTTCTCTGACGCTTCTTTGTCAATTCAATTGGCTCTACATGATACGGATCACGATAGGTTCCATCTTCCAATACCTGTCGAGACACTCTTTCATATTCCATCATGCCTTCTTCCAACTGTTTATTAATCTCTTTGCTACGTATTACAAGCATCAGTTCCGTATCCAGATACGTGCTTCTCATATCCATGTTAAAGGAACCGATTACGGATAGATCATTATCAATCAGGATGCTTTTTCCGTGGTAAGAATAGCCGCCTTCATACTCCCAGATATCAATTCCTGTATTTAAAATTCTGTTTCTGTTTCTCGCATAATCAGCAGATCCAAACGGATTTCCATTGTTGGCAACCGAATTGGTCATGATAGAAAAATCCGGAACTCTCTCCGCAATCTCTTTCCATGTATTATACATCATATCATTGCAAATAATATATGGTGTATGAATTTTCACGCGCTCTTTTGCATTTTTCATTAGTTCTCCCAGTTGATACCAGACTACTGGTTCCTTGGGACCTGTGTGGATAGGATTTGACACTAATGCAATCTTTTCTGTCTCAAAAGTTTCGTCCGTGTAATCGGTATCGCAGATTCTTTCCTTATTCTCTTCAAAATATTTCTGATAGCCGTTCTGCAGCTCTAAAACTGCGTTCTTTACAGATTTTCTATTTGCCAGTTTTTTATTGTCATGAAAATAACCACAGTCTTCTTGTTCCCATATCGTTTCAAAATACTCTAACAACTGGTTAACTGAATTTTCTTTCTCAGGTTCATCGCAAACCACTAACACATCTCTGTCATAGTTCTTATGTCCCAGAAAATCACCCAGGAAATAATTGTATGTATTTCTTCCACCAAGAATATATGTCTTACCATCTGCAATCAAATATTTATCATGCATTCTCCCCATCATCTTCCATGGTTTCAACGGATTGGCCTTATTATACAGTTTAATTTCAACATTCTTATGGGAAGATAATCCATAGAAATACGGATTGCCTTCCATATCAACCCAGCTCTCCATTCCATCTACTAACAGACGAACATGCACACCTCTGTCTGCCGCATCATGCAGTGCTCCTAAGATCAATTTTCCACTTTCATCTGATTGAAATGCAAAAGTAGAAAGAATAATGTCTTCTTTTGCATTTCGGATCAAACGCACTCTTTGTAAAAGTGCTTCTGGATTTTTTTCTATGATCACTGCTCGTTCCATATTCTCGCTGCGTTCGTTCCACGAATCATTTTGTGTTTCTTTTTTGATGGTATTAGACACTTCCGGCTGTTTTTTATATGCAATACAGATTCCAAATAATTCATAAAAAGCCACACATAAAAAAATTGACAGTATAACAAAAACAATTTTACATATCTTACGTTTTCCCATCGCACATCACCTGACTTTTTTTCATCTTATGTCTATACAATACAAAGTCAACCTCAATTTTACCTCAACAGAATTAATTTTATCCATGTAAATTTCCTGTACCGGCAATCAGACATTACAAAAACGACCTCTCAAAATCAACTATTTTTTGAAAGGTCGTTTCACTAAATTCTTATAACAATCCAGCAAATAATCTCATAAATAATTGTCCCAGTCGCAAATATGCACTGCGCCCAGTACAATATTGATCTGTTACATCACGACATTCTCCCATCGTTCTTATCAGATCATTTTTAATTTCCACAACTGCCTGACAATCTGCCATAAAACAGCCGTTTTCAAAATGATGATATAAGCTTCTATAATCCAGATTGATTGTTCCACAGGTTGCCATACAGTCATCCACTATACTCATTTTCGCATGGCAAAATCCTGGTGTCCATTCATAAACTCGCACTCCATGTTTAACCAATCCATGATAAAAAGAGCGAGTTATATTATAAATGAATTTTTTATCAGGAATTCCTGGTGTGATAATTCTTACGTCTACCCCTCGCTTAGCAGCCAGACATAACGCATGTGTCATTTCGTCTGTTATAATTAGATATGGTGTCATAAACCAACAGTAATTTTCGGCCTTATTTATCATACTGATATAAACTTCTTCTCCGACCTGCTCATTATCCATAGGACTGTCTGCATAAGGCTGAACAAAACCTGTTTGCTGTGCTTTATAATCGTAATGAATAATGTATTTACTAAAATCAGTATCATTCGTAGCTTTTTCACTAACAGCATTCCACATTTCTAAAAATGTCACTGTAAGCGACTGAACAGCATCTCCTTCTAAACGAATACCGGTATCTTTCCACTGCCCATACGGATGCGTATAATTAAAGTATTCATTTGCCAGATTATATCCACCTGTAAATCCAACTTTTCCATCAATTACTGTTATTTTTCTGTGATCACGATTGTTCAAAAATAGATTTAAGCCTGGCACAAATGGATTGAATACACGACAATGAATTCCTATACTCTCCATCTTTTTTACAAAATCTGTGTTAATAAAACCTATAGACCCCATATCATCATAGAATACCCTGACTTCCACACCGGCTTTTACTCTCTCTTCCAGAACATCTTGAATCTTATGCCAGGCTTCAGCATCTTCTATCGCATGATATTCCATGAAGATAAACTTTTGTGCTTTCGCAAGTTCTTCAAGCTGTGCCTCTAATCCCTTCACTGCTTCATCAAAATACTTAATATCCGTATTCTGATAGATTGGATACCGCGAATTTCTTTGTATGTAACTTGCAATATTTCCTGCTTTCGGAATCTTTTCTTTTATTCTGCTTAAACACTCCTGATTGTCTGGAAGCATTGGTAACAATTTGCTATCGATTTCTGCATATCGCTCACGCATTTTATGCGTACCACCATTCAAGCCAATCAATAAATACAGGCCTACACCCATAATTGGGAAAATCAGAATTAAAATGACCCAAGGCATTTTCATAGAAGATGTCTTATCTGACGCATACAATCTCAAAACTAAGATTCCACTTAAAATTCCGGTAAATAAATTTATGATTTCTGCATATTCATTCAAGCGCGTTACGATAGTAATAATAAAAATCACTTCAAGAAGAATACAGATTATGGAAAAGCACAATCGTTTTATTCCATTTTTTGTTTTTGCTTTTCCTTCTAAGGTATCTTGCTTCATATGTATTCCACCTCCAAAATATCTGTAACGAAAAAATCCGCCCAGAATAGATTCTTAATTTAATCTGAGCGGATAGATCCGTCAGGCCTGTTTTGTTCAGGCAAGAAAACCATATTTACATTCATTGACACCCCAATCCTTATCCTACGCTGTAGTTATCTCCGTTCGGTGCCAGGATTGAATTATTGCATTGGTGCCCATTAATAAATTTCGGTGCCCGATATCTGCGTTTAAGTGCTCTTTCGGTGCTCACAAGCACTGGAAAAAAGAAAATGCAGCAATGAGCTTTTACGATCATTGCTGTAAAAAATGCACGTTCCCAGGGGGAATCGAACCCTCAACTAGTGCTTAGGAGAACTCCAACCTATTGTCACTCTCTGTCAATCTATCTCCATCATTTTAATGCTAAATGATGGAGATTTCAATAGATTTGATGGAGATAAATTCTCCATATGCACAATGAATATACTCATTTGGATATAGAATTTATTACTTCATCGTCTTTGCCAGTGAATTGAGCAACGCCCGCATCTCTGGATTTGCCAATACTTTTGCCAGAAGTTCCGGATCGGCTTCATCAGCAACAGTTGCATTATTATTTTCCTGCTGTACATGCATCTGTGGATTCAGATTCTTTTTCTCATAAAATGCTTTCTTGAGTAATTCATAAATAAGATAATCATCAACCCCAAACAAATCTGCGACTTCCTTAACAGAATAGGATCAGGATTTTAATTCTTTCCCTGGCTCTTCTCTGGTAACTTTATGATATTTAATCTGATTGGCGTACCATTTTTCAAAGCTGGCAATATTGATTTGTATCTTTCCGGCAATTTCTTTTGATTCAAAAACATTTTTATTTTTCCTGAAATTAAGTAAAGCATCGGGTTGCCTTTACATAGTTTCCACTTTCAAAAAATAAAAAAAATTGTGTTTTTGAAAGCGACATCTTGCATATACTATTAGCAGACAGTATACTAAGTACAACGAAGCAGTTTCGAAAAATGAAAAAACTTCAGTTTTTGAAAGTGGGTGACTATATGAAAACAATCACGAGAGCAAAATATCTCGATAGAATCATTGAACTGAATGGCACTCCTGACATCAAGATCATTACAGGTATTCGTCGATCTGGTAAGTCCAAATTGATGCAGGCGTATATTGCGTATCTGAAAAGCAATTTTGAAAACATCAATATTATCTTCATCGACTTCATGGATTTGGCGTATGAAGAAATCAAGGAATACCATGCCTTACACGCCTATGTGGAAGAACATTATCAGGAAGGCAAAACGAACTACCTGTTTATAGACGAGGTTCAGATGTGTCCCAAGTTTGAGCTGGCAATCAACAGCCTATACTCTAAGGGAAAATACGACATCTATGTAACAGGCTCTAATGCTTTCCTGTTGAGTGCAGATCTGGCAACTCTGTTTACCGGACGCTATATTGAAATTCATGTGTTTCCTTTCAGCTTCCAGGAATATTGTCAATATTATGATGATATCAGTGACAAAGATAAGCTCTTTGATGAGTACGCTATCAAGGGCGGTTTAGCAGGTTCCTATGCTTATAGAACCGAAAAAGACAGAACAAACTATATAAAGGAAGTCTACGAAACCATTGTTACAAGGGACTTAGTACAGAAATATGCTATGCCGGACACTTTGGTTTTGCAGCGTCTGAGTGAGTTCCTTATGGATAATATCAGCAACCTGACTTCGCCTAATAAGGTCAGTCAGCTGCTGACAGCAAATGAGACTCCAACCAATCATGTAACCGTCGGTAAGTACATTAAGTATTTGTGCAATGCTTTTGTATTTTATGATATTAAGAGATACGACATCCGAGGTAAGAAATACCTTGAAAGCTCTGAGAAATTCTATTTGTGTGACAGCGGTATTCGATATGCAATACTGGGGAGCAGAAATATGGATTATGGAAGAGTATATGAAAACATCGTATGCATCGAGCTTCTTCGCCGTGGATATGATGTTTATGTCGGCAAGCTTTATCAAAAGGAAATCGACTTTGTTGCTCAGAGAGGCAGCGAGAAGATTTATATTCAGGTAAGCGACGACATTTCCAGGCAGGAAACATTTGAGAGAGAATACTCACCTCTGCTCCAGATTCGAGATGCTTATCCGAAAATGATTATTGCCAGAACCAAACATCCCCAATATAGCTATGAAGGAATCGAAATTCACGATATAGCCGATTGGTTACTACAAGAATAAACAGGGCGAAATATCTCCATCATTCTCTTTCATTTTGGAGAACATCGTGTATCTGGAGCTGCTGCGCCGGGACTACAAAGTGACTGTCGGCAGAACCGGAGACAAGGAGATCGACTTTGTATGTGACAAGAGTGGAGAAAAACAGTATGTTCAGGTTGCCTATCTGCTGGCATCCGATGAGACCGTTCAGCGTGAGTTCGGCGCGTATGACAATATCCGCGATAACTACCCGAAATATGTTGTCTCTCTGGATGAGTTCGACATGAGCAGAAACGGGATCAAGCACCGCAACATCCGCGATTTCCTGTTGGCAGAGGAATGGAATTAAAATGAAGTCAGCTTTTGGTGAGTCTATGGAAGTTTACAAGCTGAGCTTTTAGGACATTTTCCACGGTGCGCTGACGGTAGATACCGACACAGTGGGAAGCCCCCAAGGCCGAAAGGGGATCGTAAAACTGGATAGAGCTGCAAGCCCCACGGGAAATCACTCCCGTGGGGCTTTTTCCTGCCCGCTCCGCCGGAGCGGCGAGGGAGTGCATAGGGTTCTGTCCGGTGGCAAAAATCGAAATTTGCTGTGTCAACTGTACCGATATATCACTTAAGCAATTCCGGAACAAGATTACTGTAATACGCTGTCTTGCCTGACAGCACATCGTCATAGAATCTCTGCTTCCAGTCAATGTATGCCACTGCCTTTTGCAGTTCAGTAATGGATTGGAGCAAGGTTTCTTTTTTTTCTGCAAGAATCACCTTACGTTCCGGAATTGTGCCTTCGCCCTCCATGCACAAAGCAAGATATTGCTTCATCTCTGCAATGCTCATTCCACAGCTTTTCAGGCAGTTCAGACTCTGAATCCATTTGATGTCATGTTCGTCAAAGACACGATAATTTCGTCTGTCACGCTTGACATTGGGGACCAATCCCTCGTTGCAGTAGAATTTCAGATTTTCATAGGTCATATTGGTGAGAGTACAAGCCTCTTTCATAGAATACACAAAAAAGCCTCCTGTTTTTGAAAAATCCTTGACCGGTAGTAACTACCGGCTGTTACGATAATACCACAGAATAAAATTTAACACAACAGGAGGCTTTTGTTATGGACTATATTACTTTGAGCAACGGTGTGAAAATGCCACAGTTGGGCTATGGCGTATTTCAGGTGACACAGGAGGAATGCGAACGTTGCGTACTGGATGCACTAAAGGCCGGCTATCGTGCCATTGATACGGCACAAAGCTATTATAATGAAGAGCAGGTCGGTGCAGCAATTGAAGAAACCGGTGTTGACCGTAAAGATATTTTCCTGACCACAAAGGTCTGGATCGAACATTACGGCTATGAGAAAGCTAAAGCGTCGGTTTTAGACTCTATGGAAAAGCTACGTACAGATTATCTTGATCTTTGCCTGCTGCATCAGCCGTATTCGGATTATTACGGGGCATGGCGGGCACTGGAAGAACTATACGAAGAAGGAAAAATTCGTGCCATTGGTGTATCTAATTTTTATCCTGACCGTTTGGTGGATATTTGCTCCTTTTCCCGCATTAAACCTGATGGTGTATAAATAAAGTTGACAGCCTATTCTCAAGGATTTCATAGTATAATCAAGAGAATAAGGAGGTGCCCAACTATGGCACGAAGTCAACGTAAGTACGATCATGAATACAAAGTGCAGGCAGTTAAGCTTGCAAAAGAAATCGGTGGTGCGAAAGCCGCTAAAGAATTAGGAATTCCTGAAGGGACTATCCATACCTGGCTTAAAGCCGTAAGAACCGGACAACTGGATATTGGAGAAGGTGCCCATACTCCAGAATCTGCCATGAGCCTTGCGGAGGAATTAACCATGCTTCGAAAACGCGTGAAAGATCAGGATAAAGAAATTCGTCGTCTGAAAGAAGAAAACGAGTTTCTGGAAGAAGCCAGCGCTTTTTTCGCAGCGAGCCGTCGGAAGTCTCTAAGACCGAAAGAATGAAATTCATTGCGATTAAGACTGACGATGGCACCATCAAGGGAAAACTGGCTTTTTACTGTCGTATGTTACATGTGAGCCGCCAGGGATTTTATAAATATCTGTCCGTAAAAGACCGTCCGTGGAAATACCAGACGCTTGCAGATACCATGCTTGAAATCCATGCTGAGGATGTCTGCAACGACACCTATGGACGTGTACGTATGTTCCAGGCATTAACTCTTAAACGACCTGATGGCATTCCTATCCCCAGTGAGCGTACCGTTTATAGAGTCATGGAAAAAATCGGTCTCAGTCATCGTCCTAAGCGTAATCCGAAAGGAATTACGAAAGCAGACCGTGAGGCTCGTAAATCGGATGATCTTCTTAAGAGAAATTTCACATCAGAAAAGCCTCTTGAAAAATGCGTGACAGATATCACCGAAATCAAAGCAAAAGATGGAAAACTCTATGTTTCGGCAATCTTCGATTGTTTTGATTCAGCAGTACTGGGGCTGGCAATGGAAACCACGATGAAGGCAACGCTTTGCCAGCATACGGTAGAAAACGCTTTTATCGCATATCCTGAAATTCAAGGAGCAGTGCTTCACTCCGATCGAGGTAGCCAATATACCAGTGAGCTTTACCGCAGCACCCTGAGAAAATATGAAATCATCCAAAGTATGAACAGTGCCGGTGGTCGATGCCATGACAATGCCCGTTGTGAAAGCATGTGGGCGCGTCTAAAGACAGAATTATTGTATGACCGATACAACAGTGAAAACCTGACTGTGTCCGAACTGAAGTCTCTAATCTGGAGATACTTTATCAGTTATTGGAACAATCGGAGGATTTGCACCACCAATGGTGGTCTTCCTCCCATGCTCAAGCGACAGAGATACTATGATTCTCTGCGTATAGCAGCATAGTCCATGATGTCCTTGAGAAAAATGTGTCAACCAATCTTGACAACATCAAACGGTGTTCGCAAGCAGAATTTGAGACAGCCAAAATGTGAGAGTTTAGCCAAAATTGATTGAATTTTAGAAGTTTTTGATTGCTTTTATTTGAGAGTTAGCCTGAATTTGAGAGAATAAACACACAGCCAAAGGAAAAGTAGCGAGCATTTTGAACATCAAGCGTACACGCCCCCGAAAGGCGTGCGTTTGGTGTTTTCTTCTTTCATCCGGCGAATTTTCGTTCGGAGGCTAACTCTCATGGTATCTCGTATTAGGACGGCATTGAACGCCGCTATCAGAAACGCCACGGCGCACTACAACCGTGGCAGGGAATTTTCACGGAAGCGCACCCTTACACGCGAAACGGTCATACGCCTTTTGATTAGCGCGGAGGGCGGTAGTTTAGCTAAGATTTTGCACGATGCGGGCATTCAAGCTACCGCGTCGGCGCTCAGTCAGCGCCGCGCTCAAATCCCGCCCGAAGTGTTCCGCACAGTTTTCACCAACTTCAATTCCACTTGCGCCGACAATGAGTTCTTTTGTGGTTATCGTAGAGGGTGTTGTCGTAAATGGGGATACCTGCGGCGGCAGAGGCACTGTCATAGAGTGCGCCCCGGCACATCTGTGTCTCCGGCGCAGAGAAGATGGACGAATACATCCAGCCGTGGCTGTACGCCTCAACCATGGCGACGTAGCTCATTTCTTCCCATGTGTCGCCCTCAATGGGCAATCCATAGGCGCGGCATAGCATGACCGACCATTGGCGGACGGTCACGGGTGCGTCCGGAGAGAAGGTGTCCGCGCCGGTGCCGTTGGTAATGCCATGCTCTACCAGATAGGCGATGCTCTCAGCATAGGGTGCGTCCGGGGCAACATCGGAAAAGGGGCTGTCCGCCGCAAACGCTAGAACGGTCATCAGCAGGGGCAGTAGGAATGTCGTGCAAAGTACAGATAGTTTTTTCCGCATAAAGTTCTCCCTTCAAAGTGATAGCCGGTGCTGCTGCACCGGCTATCGGATAAATAAATGGCTTCTTTGCGGGGGGCAAACTGTAAGGAAATTTAGGTCGCTTTCAAGATCCAAAACGTTTACGAAAGATCACCACTTGCTCATAATCTTGCCGTACATCTGGAGCTTTTCCTGATCGTAGCGCTGCACCATCAGCATGACGTGCTCGCCCACCATGAAGTCCGCATCCTCGTGCTGATAGGAGTAGTTACACATACAGGTAACGCCATCAGGGAGGTTGCAGAACACGCCGCCGCCATATTTTCCGGAGATCATCGCAAAGCGGCGGGAGCCTACAGGGTGACGCTCCTCCGCACCAAAGAAGGGGTTGACTTCCGTTTCTTTCGCGGAAACAATCAGTTCACCAGTACGGGGTGATACTCCTTTACAATGCAGTCGATCTCCGAACCCGGGTGGAACTTCGTGCGAAGATCCGGGATGGCCGCGTAGCGGATCTCTTTCTGCGTCATATCAAGGTCGTAACCATAGCAGTCCACAAGGCAACGGCGGGGGCCGACCGCCAGCATCCTGCAGGTAATGCGGGAACCGCCAGCATGAAGATTCTCACGGGCAGCAAAAAAGCGGCGCTGGCTGCGACAGGCCTGACGGCGGGACGCCTGTGCACGGTTAGCGGTACGCTCCACCTTGGTGACGATTACATCGATGCTGGCCCCCACCATATTTCGAAGCACGAAGTCGGGTCGCTCCTCTCCCAGTTCCCACATTTCGGACTCGCGGATCAGAATGGGGATGCGATACGGCACCACAACGGCACAGAGTTCCCGCTTATTTTCAAGCATTCTTGCCTCGCTGCGCGGAAGGTATCTTGCGTAGAGATCCACACCGATGATCGTTCCGGTAATGGCGCTGCGGCCGCGGAAAGAGGCATAGATGGAGTTCCATTCTTTCCGTTCCTCTTCGCTCAGACCCCGATCCAGTTCATTGAAGTCCAGCTCGTAGAAGAGCGTGCGCTCGCTCTTTTCATCCGACGCATCAAGCGTTTCGGCGTTATCTGCTGCCAGGTATTCATCCTCCGCAGGTTCTGCAGCGGCTTCTTCCGTGACCGGCTCTTCAAAGCCACAATCCGCTCCATCGGCCTCAGAACCATGCGGCGCAGATGCGGGCAGATTTGAATGCAAATCCTCTGCTGCCTCAAGAAATTCCGACGTCTCTTCGTGCAGTTCCGCTTCTTCCGCTCTCTTCTCAACAGTATCATTTTCTTCTTGGGATGCAGTTTTTTCTGCTGCAGATAGTCCAAACGGCTTCGCCTCGGCTGCCTCCATTGCAGGAAGCGTCTCCGACTGCTCTGCCGTTTCCTACGCAGAAAGATCCCCCTCCGGCAACTCTGCGGGAACGTCGCCGGTATCTGTGCCTGCCTCGTCATGCAGCACGCTACCCGCAGGGACACTCCCCAGAGCGGTTCCTTCAACGGCAGTATTTACGATCTCTTCTTCAGGGGTAATTTTTTTCCTTGCCATATAATGTTCCTCCTAAGTGTTATATTTTTTCCGGCTCATTGGAGCCAAAAAAGCGATGAGTACCGTCCTTCTGTCGGGCGGCGAAAAAGTGATGCCGGGGCAGATCGATTTCTCCAAAGGAACCGCTCTCGGAAATCCAGATAATCCGCTCGCCCTTCATACGGGGGACGGTTGCAATGTGAGTAGCGGCGTCTAGCCATGCCACGCTGAAAAGGTATCCGGCCCCCTTTCCGTTTCCGGTAAAGCGCAGGAGAAATGGTTCATGCAGTCCGTCTTTCGAGTAAAATCCGGGCTGCACCAGAGCATGGAGCTGGCGGACACGCAGGTACTTAAACTCCTTGAGTATTTCGAGAATATACTTTTGCTGATTGGATAGCAGCATTGATCTTCCTCCCTTCAAACTACTGCGCAGATGGCGTTGAGATATGGGTCGATCATAAGATCGCTCTCACTTTCGGCAATGTAGTTGAACAGCACTGCCATGGTGTAGGCCGTGCTGTTTTTTACATTCCGCTCCTGATTGGCGCGGAGCTTACTCTCTGCCTCCCGCAGGATCATGCCGTCCAGCCGTCTGAGCTTTGCCCGCACGCGGCTTTGCGGAAGCGTGGCATTGCCAATACGGAAGCTGTCGGCATAAAAAAGCCGCTCAATGGCGTTTTCAAACACCAGAGCGGTTTCCGGTGCGAAGCATTCAAGCTCGCAGCCGTCCAAAATATCCAAAAGTTCTTCTTCTGCGTCCCCGTCGGTCCGTCCGTCCTGCGCTGGGGCTCTGACAGACGGACGGACTTCCATATGACTTTGATCAATCTTTCTTTTTTCTTTCTTACTTGGCGTCAATTTCTGCGGTTCTGGGAACGCGGATTTTGCAGTTCTTGAACCGCGTACTTCCGATTCATCCTCCGTGATAAACGGCGCACAGGAATAGTCCGGATCTTCGATCGGTGTGACACGGGCAAGATAGATCTGATTGGCATCACCTCGCCCGCAGCGTTTTTCCCATACCAGCTTGAGCTCCACCAACTTCTTAAAAGCTGCCGTGACCCGCTGCTCACAGATGCGCAGCTCTTTGGCAAGCAGTTCCGTATGGGCAAGAAATACGGGGCTGTTTCTTTTTTGCAGATTTTAGCCCCAGAGCTGAATGACCGTCTGCTGGCTGATTTTCTGGATATGGAAAGCTCGCTCATTGTGAGTATGCACATTCAGTCGGTGGATCAGGTGAAAGCCATCAAAACGGTAAAGCGTAAGATTACCGATCTGGACCGCAGTAAGATTGAGGAACAGAAAAAAGCAGTCCGCGCCGGATACAACATGGACATCATTCCTTCTGACCTTGCCACCTACGGCAGCGAAGCGAAAAAGCTGTTGCAGGATTTGCAGAGCCGAAACGAGAGAATGTTCCTGGTCTCCTTTTTGGTGCTGAACACAGCGGACACCCCCCGTCAGCTTGGCAACAACATCTTTCAGGCAGGCTCTATTGCCCAGAAGTATAACTGCCAGCTGACCAGACTGGACTTCCAGCAGGAAGAAGGGCTGATGAGCTGTCTGCCCCTGGGACTCAATCAGATCGAGATTCAGCGAGGGCTGACCACCAGTTCTACGGCTATCTTTGTACCATTCACCACACAGGAATTATTCCAGAACGGCAAGGAAGCCCTGTACTACGGCATCAATGCCCTGTCCAACAACCTCATCATGGTGGATAGAAAGCTGCTGAAAAACCCCAACGGCTTGATTTTGGGTACGCCGGGTTCCGGTAAGTCTTTCAGCGCCAAGCGTGAGATTGCCAACTGCTTTTTGCTTACCAATGATGATGTCATCATCTGTGACCCGGAAGCGGAGTACGCACCTCTGGTGGATCGTCTGCATGGGCAGGTCATCAAGATCTCGCCTACCTCAACCAACTACATCAATCCGATGGATCTGAACCTGGACTATTCGGATGATGAAAGCCCGCTGTCCCTCAAGTCTGACTTTATCCTCAGCTTGTGTGAGCTGATCGTGGGCGGTAAGGACGGATTGCAGCCGGTGCAGAAAACCATCATCGACCGTTGTGTGCGTCTGGTCTATCAGACCTACCTCAATGACCCGCGCCCGGAGAATATGCCCATACTGGAGGACCTATATAACCTGCTCCGTTCACAGGAGGAAAAGGAAGCCCAGTATATCGCCACGGCCCTTGAAATCTATGTAACCGGCTCCCTCAATGTGTTCAATCACCAGAGCAATGTGGACATCAATAACCGCATTGTCTGCTATGACATTAAGGAGCTGGGCAAGCAACTCAAGAAAATCGGTATGTTGGTGGTCCAGGATCAGGTGTGGAACCGCGTTACCATTAACCGCGCTGCCCACAAGTCCACCCGTTATTACATCGACGAGATGCACCTGCTTTTGAAGGAGGAGCAGACCGCCGCTTATACGGTGGAAATCTGGAAGCGATTCCGCAAATGGGGCGGTATTCCGACAGGTATCACCCAGAATGTCAAAGACCTTTTGAGCAGCCGCGAGGTGGAGAACATCTTTGAAAACTCCGACTTCGTGTATATGCTCAACCAGGCAGGCGGAGACCGTCAGATTCTCGCCAAGCAGCTGGGCATTTCCACGCACCAGCTTAGCTATGTGACCCACTCCGGTGAGGGCGAGGGCCTGCTGTTCTATGGCTCCACCATCCTGCCCTTCGTTGACCACTTCCCGAAGAATACTGAGCTTTACCGCATTATGACCACCAAACCCCAGGAACTGAAAAAGGAGGATGAATAACTATGAAACAGAATATTTGCGAACTTGATACCATGATTTTTTTCCGTGAGGCATTGGAGGCTCACGAATTCATGTTGCTTCCGGTAATGGCCTCCGCTGTTGTTGAGTGTCGTACCGCTGACAAAGAACTCAAAACCTTGAATGAGGATGGCGAAATTGGTCTTGCCCGTCTCTTTTCGATTTGGGCGAATATGATGTGTGCCCCTGGTGCAGCAACCATTGTAGGGTGCAGACCTATCACAATGCTCTCTGAGATTCTGGCGCAAGTCCATGCGTATCTCACCGTGCATCCGCTATATGATCCGGAAGGTTTGGCCCTCTATGTGGAGCTGCACCACATGATGGATGCTATCCTAATGGGTGATTGGTTTGAATAAAGAGCCGCGCCTGCGCTTTACTGATGAGGAACGGGCTGACCCTGCACTGGAAAAGCCGATCCGCAAAACGGAGAAAGCTACGGCCAGAGCAGATAAGGCGCAGGCCAATATTCCAAAGAAAAAAGTCAGACAGACGGTCATTGACCCGGACACCGGGAAAAAGACCTCGAAGCTGACCTTTGAGGACAAGAAAAAACCACCTTCCAAACTTTCTCAAGGGGTTAAGGAAGCTCCCGTCCATCTGGTCGCGGGCAAGTTTCACAAAGAGATCCGGGAAACAGAACAGGACAATGTGGGCGTGGAAAGCGCCCACAAGTCCGAGGAGGCGGTGGAGACCAGCGCTTATCTGGTGCGGGAGGGCTATCGCAGCCACAAGCTGAAGCCGTACCGCAAAGTAGCCCAGGCCGAGCAGAAGCTGGAAAAGGCAAATGTAAATGCCCTGTACCAGAAGTCCCTACGGGAAAATCCTCAGTTTACCAGCAACCCTCTCTCCCGCTGGCAGCAAAAACAGCGTATCAAAAAGCAGTATGCCGTCGCCAAGCGCACCGGTCAGACTGCCGGAAATACCGCCCAGGCTGCGTCCAAAACCGGAAAAGCCGCAAGGACGGTAAAAGAAAAGGCACAGCAGGCAGGGGCATTCGTCATGCGCCACAAGAAGGGCTTCCTGATGGCAGGGGTTTTTTTCCTCATCGCCTGTATGCTGATGAATACCATGTCCTCCTGCTCTATGATGGCACAGAGTATTGGTTCTGTAATTTCCGGCACTACCTATCCATCGGATGACCCGGATATGCTGGCGGTGGAGGCAGATTATGCAGACAGAGAAGCTCGGTTGCAGGAGAAAATCGACAACATCGAAAGCAGCCACCCAGGGTATGACGAGTATCGCTATAACCTGGATATGATTGGCCATGACCCCCATGAGCTGGCGGCAGTTCTCTCTGCTGTCTTGCAAGGCTATACACGCCACAGCGCACAGGCAGAGCTGGATCGTGTGTTTGATGCACAGTATCAGCTTACGCTGAGAGAAGAAATTCAGATTCGCACTTACACTGACGAAGATGGTGATGAGCATGAATATGAATATCGTATTCTCCATGTAACTTTAACAAGCCGTTCCATTGCCTCTCTTGCGCCAGAACTACTGACTCCGGAGCAGATGGAGATGTACCAGGTCTACCGACAGACTATGGGCAATAAGCCGCTGTTATTTGGTGGCGGTTCTCCCGATACAGGTGTTTCTGAAGATTTGACTGGTGTTGAATTTATCAATGGCACCCGCCCCGGCAATCCGCAGCTGGTGGAACTGGCGAAAAGTCAGGTGGGCAATGTGGGAGGACAACCTTATTGGAGCTGGTACGGCTTTGACTCCCGTGTGGAATGGTGTGCCTGCTTTGTATCATGGTGCTATGGTCAATCCGGTCGAACGGAACCACGCTTTGCTGGTTGTCAGTCTCAGGGTGTTCCGTGGTTCCAGTCTCATGGACAGTGGGGCGCACGAGGATATGAAAACATCGCCCCCGGTGATGCCATTTTCTTCGATTGGGATCTGGATGGTTCCGCAGACCATGTGGGAATTGTTGTCGGCACCGATGGCAGCCGTGTTTATACCGTGGAGGGAAATTCCGGCGATGCCTGCAAGATCAAAAGTTATGACCTGAATTATCAGAGTATCAAGGGCTACGGCCTGATGAACTGGTAACAGAGATTTTTTAGAAGGAGTGATAGACGATGGCAAAGAACAAAATTGAACGCATTGACCAGGAGATTGCTAAGGTCCGCGAGAAGATCGCAGAGTATCAGGAAAAGCTCAAGGCGCTGGAGGTACAGAAAACCGAGGCAGAAAATCTGGAGATCGTCCAGATGGTGCGCGCACTGCGTATGACCCCGGCTCAGCTGAGCGCCATGCTGTCCGGAGGCACAGTTCCCGGCAGTTTTGCTGATGACAACAACGAACAGGAGGAAAACAGCTATGAGGAATAAACGATTGCTCCGAACACTTTCCGCCCTTTGCCTGACGCTGGTGCTGGCATCGGGCTTTGCCGTTCCCGCTTTTGCCCAGGGCGCAGCGCCGCCCCCGGCAGAGGATACCACCAATGACAGCAATGTGGTGGTGGAAGAAACGGAAAAAGCACCTCCGCTGACCCCGGAGGGCAACGCCGCTCTGGTGGATGATTTCGGGGGCAATAAACAGCTCATTACCGTTACCACCAAGGCGGGCAACTATTTTTATATCCTGATCGACAGGGCCAACGAGGATAAAAAGACTGCTGTTCACTTTCTGAACCAGGTGGATGAAGCGGACCTGATGGCGCTGATGGAAGATGGAAAACCCAAAGAGGAGCCGCCTGCTGTGTGCAGCTGCACGAAGAAATATGAAGCAGGGGCAGTTAATGCGGCCTGTCCGGTCTGTGTAACTGATAAGAGTAAATGTACGGGAAAAGCACCGGAACCTCCGGCAGAAACACCGGAGCCGGAAAAAGAGAAGCCTGCCGGACTGAACCCGGCTGCGCTGATCCTTCTGCTGGCTCTGCTGGGCGGCGGTGGCGTATTTGCCTACTTGAAGCTCGTTAAGAATAAGCCTAAGACCAAGGGCAATGACAGTCTGGACGATTATGATTATGGTGAGGAAGATTCCGAGGAATGGGAAACCGAAGATGAGGAAGTCCTTGAGGATGGTTTTGAGGGTTCTGACCCTAATGAGGAACGCGATAGAGCAGATTGAACCATTTGAGCGTAGCGTATTTCAAATCATTGCGGGATAAGGGACAGAGGACAGGGAGAAATTCCTGTCCTCTGCTGCTCTACTCGCTCTCTTACTGTAAATCCACACCCAAAATCAGCACATGGTCAAAGAAAGGAGGACCTCACAATGAACACATGGAACTGGTTATTACACTTTCTGATTATTTTTGATCTGGTCGCCTTCGGAATTTACTTTGGAGGAGACATTCTTTTCACTGCTATCAGCAAAGTTCAAAAAAAGTCAAAGAAGGACGATGACTTGGATCTTTATGATTTTGAAATTGAGACCGCACCCCAAAAGCGCTCTTTATGTGTGGACTCAATCCGAATGCTTTATTCTGGTGAGATAGATGAATTTGTGGAAAAGGAACTGTTGCCTGATGCAGCGGAGACCATGAACGCTTTATCTGAAGCTGAAAAAACAGCAGTTAGCCTGTTACTAAAAGCTTATATCGGTTTTTTGAGCGAAGAAGCAACGGTAGATGAACAAAGTTTTCCCATGGTTAAGGAACTGTTGTCTTATACACAGGGCAGCAAAGAAGATGGTGAAAAAGATGCCATAGATTGTCTGATGGAAGATACGGTCAGCAGAACCCACAGACATCGAGAATATTACAACAATTATCAACGCTATCAACTGATGCAGGTGGATAAAGAGCGTGTGATTATGGCCTGCAATATCATAATCAATGATTTGATTGGCAGGTTGTACCGATATGATTATCGCTTTGGCTATGACATTACACTTGCCTCAGAACACAGCATTGCAAAAAAACTGTCTGATAATTGGCAGAATGAATGGGAGGTTGAAGATTATGAAGCTGGTGATTGCTGAAAAACCATCGGTTGCACAAAGTCTGGCGGCGGTGATCGGTGCAACTGCCCGTAAGAACGGGTATCTGGAGGGCAACGGCTGGCGTGTCAGCTGGTGCGTGGGCCATCTGGCCGGTCTTGCGGATGCAGACAGCTATGACCCCAAGTACGCCAAGTGGCGATATGATGACCTGCCTATTCTGCCGGAGCATTGGCAGATGGTAGTGGGAAAGGATAAGAAAAAGCAGTTTGATATTCTCAAAAAGCTGATGAACGCCCCGGATGTGACGGAGGTAGTAAATGCCTGTGATGCCGGACGCGAGGGCGAGCTGATCTTTCGCAGCGTCTATGAGCTGGCAGGTTGCCAAAAGCCGATGAAAAGGCTCTGGATTTCTTCGATGGAGGACTCCGCCATAAGGGAGGGCTTTGCAAACCTGCGCCCAGGTGTAGATTATGATGGACTTCGGGATGCTGCTCTCTGCCGTGCCAAGGCCGACTGGCTGGTGGGGATCAATGCCACAAGGCTTTTTTCCGTGCTGTACCACCGCACCCTCAACATCGGGCGCGTGATGTCCCCAACGCTGGCACTCATTGTCCAGCGAGAAGCTGAAATCGACACATTTAAGCCGGTTCCTTTTTATACCGTGGCGCTGGAGCTGCCCGGTCTTACCGTATCCGGGGAGCGCATGAGTGACCGAGCAAGCGCAGAGCAGCTGAAAGAAGCCTGTCAGGGTGCAGCTGTCACAATCAAAAAAGTGGAGTGCAAGGAAAAATCCGAAAAGCCGCCTGCCCTCTATGACCTGACTACTCTGCAAAGAGATGCCAACCGCCTGCTTGGATTTACAGCCCAGCAGACCCTGGACTATCTGCAAAGCCTGTATGAAAAGAAGCTCTGCACCTATCCCCGTACTGACAGCCGCTATCTGACCGGTGATATGGCAGACAGCCTGCCGGTGCTGGTGAATCTGGTTGCCAATGCTATGCCATTTCGCAAAGGGATCGCCATTACCTGTGATCCGCAGACGGTCATCAACGACAAGAAAGTAACCGACCACCACGCAGTAATCCCTACCAGAAATCTCAAGGATGCAGACCTTTCTGCCCTTCCTGCGGGAGAAAAAGCGGTGCTGGAGCTGGTGGCCCTGCGTCTGCTGTGTGCCGTGGCCCAGCCCCATATCTATTCGGAAACCGTTGTGATTGCAGCGTGTGCCGGTAGGGAGTTTACCGCCAAAGGAAAAACGGTGAAGCACCCCGGATGGAAAGCACTGGAGGACGCCTACCGTGCCAAAATGAAGGATGCGGAGCCGAAAAAAGAGGGCGCAGAGAAAGCCCTGCCGGAGCTGACTGAAGGACAGACCCTTTCGGTTGCTGCGGCAATCGTCAAAGAAGGCAAAAGCAGTCCGCCTCAGCACTTTACGGAGGACACCCTATTGTCCGCGATGGAGACTGCCGGAAAAGAGGATATGCCGGAGGATGCCGAGCGAAAAGGTCTGGGGACACCGGCCACCCGTGCCGGTATTTTGGAAAAGCTGGTATCTGCCGGTTTTCTGGAACGAAAAAAGAGCAGGAAAACGGTGCAGCTTCTCCCTTCCCACGATGCAGTTTCCCTGATCACCGTTCTGCCGGAACAACTGCAATCGCCGCTTCTGACTGCCGAGTGGGAGTACCGACTGGGCGAGATCGAGCGCGGGCAGCTTGCCCCGGAGGAGTTTTTGGACGGGATCAGCACCATGCTGAAAGATCTGGTGGGAACTTATCAGGTCATCAAGGGAACCGAGTACCTGTTCTCCCCGCCCCGTGAGGTGGTAGGCAAATGCCCCCGCTGCGGCGGTGAAGTTGCAGAACTGCAAAAAGGCTTCTTCTGTCAGAATGATTCTTGCAAATTTGCAATCTGGAAAAATAACAAATGGTGGGCTGCCAAGAAAAAACAGCCGACCAAGGCTGTGGTGTCTGCACTGCTGAAAGATGGCCGTGTCCGTGTAACGGGCCTATATTCGGAGAAAACCGGCAAGACCTACGATGCCACTGTGGTTTTGGAGGACGATGGACAGTACGCCAACTTCAAGCTGGAATTTGACCAGCGGAAAGGAGGCAGCCGATGAAGCTCTCTTTAGCGGAACGGGAAACCATTCTCCTCTATAACCAGGCAGAACCAATGGCTGAGGTCTACACCCACGATCCCCGTTTGATGGAGAAGCTGGAACTGCTGGCAAAAAAGCACCCCGACCAGATCACCCGAAAGGACGCCCATAACTTTACCGTCCCCAAGCGGTGTGTATCAGTCAGGGAGCCATACAGCGCCGAGCGTCGCAAAGCTGCCAGTGAGCGTGCGAAAGCTGCCGGATACCAGCCCCCTGTGAGAAAGTCCAGCAGTTAAAGGCACATGGCAGAGAATGTATTTGAAGCAGTCAAGCAGTCGGTCAGCACCAGAGAAGCGGCAGCGTTTTATGGGATCGAGGTCAAACGAAATGGTATGGCCTGCTGTCCCTTTCACGATGATAAGAACCCCAGCATGAAGGTAGATCAGCGGTTCCACTGCTTTGGCTGCGGTGCAGATGGGGATGTGATCGACTTTACCGCAAAGCTCTTTGACCTCTCCCCAAAAGAAGCGGCGGAGAAACTGGCACAGGACTTTGGCCTGATCTATGACAGTCAGGCCCCTCCCCGCAGGAGGTATGTCCGGCAGAAAACCGAGGCACAAAAGTTTCGGGAGGACCGGCAGCAGTGTTATCGCGTACTGTCCGATTACTACTATCTGCTGAAAAAATGGGAGGCCGACCATTCTCCCCGGACACCGGAGGAGAAACCGCACCCCCGCTTTGTGGAAGCAATCCATAAGAAAATCTATGTGGAGTACCTGCTGGATCTTTTTCTTTATGAAAGTGAAGAAGAACAAAAGGCATGGATTGCAGAACACACAGCAGAAATCACACACTTGGAAAGGAGATTGAAAATCATGGCTGAGAACAAACCCACCAACCGAGAGCGGCTAAGGGAAATCACAGACGGCATCGAGCAGGGCATCAAGGAACTGTTTGAGAGTGAAAAGTATATGCGCTATCTGTCCGTTATGTCCCGCTTCCACCGCTATTCGGTAAACAACACCATGCTCATCTATATGCAGAAGCCGGACGCCACTTTGGTAGCCGGATACAATAAGTGGAAAGACCAGTTTGAGCGTCATGTTAAAAAGGGAGAACATGGCATTACCATCATCGCCCCCACACCGTACAAGAAGAAAATCGAGGAGCAGAAACTGGACCCGGATACCAAGGCTCCGATTTTGGATAAAGACGGAAAGATCATCACAGAGGAAAAAGAAATCGAGATCCCCATGTTTCGCCCGGTCAAGGTCTTTGATGTGAGCCAGACCGATGGGAAACCTTTGCCGGAGCTTGTCTCCTCCCTTTCCGGCAATGTGCCCAATTATGAGGCATTCATGGAGGCCCTGCGCCGCAGTGCGCCGATGCCGATCACTTTTGAAGCAATGGCCGCCGATACGGACGGCTATTTTTCTGCCAATCATCAGAAAATTGCCATTCGTCAGGGCATGAGCGAGGTGCAGACGGTTTCGGCCACGGTTCACGAGATTGCCCACAGCAAGCTCCACAATCAGAAAAAGATTCAGATTGCCAATGACGAGCAATATCAGGAGATCGAGCTGTTTGATAAACCTGGTCTGTTCTCCAATGGGCGGATTGTCCGTGATAATCTGCCGGAGGGCGTTTATTGCTATGACCTGCGCGGTTCTGACTACGACCCCGGAGAGCCGGTCTGTGTAGAAGAACGAGTGGTTGTAAACCATGCAGGTTCCGTTCTGCTGACAGATCCGCTGGAGCTGGCGGAAAATGGACGCCTGATGCTGACCGAGGAAGAAGGACTGAATTTTGTTGGCGGCTTTTCTACTCTCGCCCAGTTTTTGCAGGAACAGAAGAAAGACCGTCACACGGAAGAAGTAGAGGCTGAAAGCATCTCCTATGCAGTCTGCAAATATTTTGGCATTGAAACCGGAGAAAACAGCTTCGGCTATATTGCCAGCTGGAGTCAGGGCAAGGAACTGAAAGAGCTGAGAGCCAGTTTGGAGACCATCAATAAGACCTCCGGCACTTTGATCTCTGACATTGAGCGCCACTATAAGGAAATCTGCAAAGAGCGTGGAATTGACCCCAATGCAAAAAAAGAGCCGGAAATGGCGGTTCTTGATGCGGAGGCAAACCAGCAGGAGGCTTTGTTTCTAATTGACGATGCCACCTATCTTCATATTCAGCCCTGTGACAGCGGCTGGGACTACACCCTTTACGATGCCGCGTCCATGAAAGAGCTGGATGGCGGTCAGCTGGATATGCCGGAGCTTTCCCGCATGAAGGCAGTTCTCCAGATTTGTGATGACAACGATCTGGACAGCACTTCACTTAGACACGCTCCCCTGTCTATGATCGAGACCTTGCAGGAAGCTGCCTATCAGCAGATGCAGGCAGAGGTCGGTCAGATGGCCGCTTCTTCCCAGTTGCCGGAGGCACAGGAGCAGGCGCTGGATGAATACCCAACGCCCGATGAGCAGGTCTCCACACCGGATATGCAGAAATACGGTTACTCTTATGACGGGATGCTCCCTGTTACAAGAGAACGGGCGCTGGAACTGGATGCTGCCGGTTTGACCGTCTATGTGCTGCATGAGGACAATACGGAGAGCATGGTGTTTGACCCGCAGGAAATCATGGAGCATGGCGGTCTTTTCGGTGTGGACCGCGAGGAATGGGAGAAAAGCCCTCAGTTCCACGAAAAGGTCATGGAGCGTCAGGAACATCAGCAGGAACGAGAACAGGCATTTCTCTCCCAGAACAGAAACTGCTTTGCCATCTACCAGGTGAGCCGTAACGATCCGCAAAATGTGCGCTTTATGAATCTGGACTGGTTAGAGTCCCATGATGTTTCCGTAGACCGCAGCAATTATGACCTCATTTACACCGCTCCGCTGAGTGAGTCTGGCACTGTGCCGGAGCAGCTGGAAAAACTCTATCAGCAATTCAATCTGGAAAAACCCGTAGACTTTCACAGTCCCTCCATGAGCGTCAGCGACATCGTTGCGATCAAACAGGACGGTAAGGTATCCTGTCATTACTGCGACAGCGTTGGTTTTACCCAGATCCCCGGATTCCTGCCGGAAAATCCGCTGAAAAATGCGGAAATGGCCCTGGAGGACGATTATGGCATGATCGACGGTATCATCAACAATGGCGCAAAAGAGCCTACGGTGGCAGAGCTGGAACAGCAGGCCCGAAGCGGTCAGCCCATTTCCCTGATGGAGTTGGCAGCCGCCACCCATCGGGAGGAACGGGAAAAGAAAAAGTCCGTCATGGAGCAGCTGAAAGGCCAGCCCAAGACAGAACACAAAAAGACAGCACCAAAAAAGAGTGCGGAAAGGGAGATTTGATATGGGAAACTTTACTTTTGAGGAAATGAACCTGATGTGCATTTACAATACCGGCAGCCGCACCGGATTGATCGACAGCCTGCGTGAGATGCGCGGCGAGCTTTCGCCGGAGGAAACGGAACTGAGGGAGCTAACCGACAGCGCCCTTACGAAGCTCTGTGCGATGACCGATGAGGACTTTGCCCAGCTGGAGCTGTACCCGGATTTTGACCAGTAAACAGCATAACCGCAGGGATGGGGTGGCAATTTGCCACCCCACCTCTTTACCCCAAAACTGAAAGGAGGACAGAACACCATGCTAACCAAAGCTGAACTATATGCACAGATGGCGGACAAGGTGGCAACACAGCTCACGGGGAGCTGGCAGGAATGGGCAGGGTTTCTCACCACTGCTTCCCGTCTTTACAAGTACCCGTTCCATGAGCAGCTGATGATCTACGCCCAGCGACCGGACGCCACCGCCTGTGCAGAGTACGATTTGTGGAATGAAAAGATGGGCCGGTATGTAAGACGCGGCTCCAAGGGGATCGCTCTGGTGGACGATTCCGGAGACAGACCACGCCTGCGCTATGTCTTTGATATTTCCGACACCGGAACCCGTGAACATTCCCGCACTCCCTGGCTGTGGCAGCTGGAGGAGCGCCATCTGGATTCCGTGCAGGCCATGCTGGAGCGCACCTATGATGTTTCCGGTGATGACCTTGCCGGACAGCTCACGGAGGTAGCCGGAAAACTGGCCGAGGAATACTGGACGGAGCATCAGCAGGACTTCTTCTATATCGTTGACGGTTCCTTTTTGGAGGAATATGATGAGTATAACATCGGAGTGCAGTTCAAGGCAGCCGCCACCGTCAGCATCACTTACGCTTTGATGTCCCGCTGTGGACTGGATCCGGAACGCTACTTCGACCACGAAGATTTCATGGCGATCTTTGATTTCAACA
Source organism: Lachnospiraceae bacterium (assembly GCA_025758065.1). Lineage (NCBI taxonomy): Bacteria > Bacillati > Bacillota > Clostridia > Lachnospirales > Lachnospiraceae > Lachnospiraceae bacterium. Next base: position 904,218 of record CP107199.1, on the reverse strand, counting down.
CCCCGTCCACCATCGGGGCGCTGGGAACAGCGGTCAGTCAGATCAACCAGCAGGTGCTGCGGCAGATCGGCGTCACCGTCCGAAATGCAGAGCGCGAAGCCAACCAAGAAAGGAGCAAACAAGATGAACAATCCCATGACCTACATCCAGAACGGAGACTATCTGATTCCCGACCTGAAGCTGAGCCAGCAGCCGGAGAAACCTCTGGGCAAATACGGCAGGATGAGGAAAACCTACCTGAAGGAACACCGTCCCATCCTCTACAACCAGATGCTGCTGAGCGAGAAGCTGTACCAGCACCTTCTGGAGATCGACGAGACCGCCCAGAACAGACTGGAGCAGATGATGCCCCAGCTGGCGAAGGAAGCGGGAGCCACCGAGGAACTGAAAGCCAGCGATCCCATGAAGTGGGTGGGGCTGATGAACACCTGCAAAGCTCAGGCAGAGGAGATTCTGATGGCGGAGCTTATCAACAGCTGACCCTAAACCTGTTCCTCTCCGAAGCGGAACAGATCCAATCCATAGATGAAGCAGAGTATGTAGCGCATACATCCTCTGCTTTTTCTTTTGCCCAAAATGATATTGACCATGTGCTGCGTTTGGGCGGCAATACAGACCGCCAGAGGGAGCGTGTGGTTGCAGCCTTTGAAAAGCAGAAAACCACCGCTGAGATTGCCGAGATACTGAAAACGCTGTACCACGGCGGCAACGGTCTTGGCAGTGTGAGCGCATGGTATGCCGAGGATGGTATCCATCTTTCCCACGGGAAGTCTGTCCGTTATGACAGGTCTGCCCAGGTCATTTCCTGGGAGAGCGCCGCAGAGCGTATCGGGGAGCTTTTGGAAAGTGGTCAGTTTGCCTCCAATGTGGAGCTTGCAGAAGCGGCAGGCTATGAACGCTCCCTCCTTGCAGAAAAGCTCTGGTATCTGTATCACGATCTCAGTGAGGACGCCAGAAAAGCCGGATATTTGTCCTGCCTGTCAGAGATCAAAGGCAATGGGTTCCCGGAGGAGACCCACCGCCTGACGGAGCAGTTGAATGACCCGGCTTTCCGCCAGACACTCAAGGAAGAATACGCCGCCTTCTGGACTGCCTATCAGCAGGACCGTGACCTGTTGCGCTTTCATTACCATAGGCCAAGGGAAATCTGGGAGAACCTGAAAGACCTTGACCTGCCCCGCAGGACTTTTTCTTCGGACCTTTCCCAAGTGCCAACCGTCCAGCATTTCATTACGGAGGATGAGATCGACACCGCCATGACCGGCGGCAGCAGTTTTGCCGGAGGAAAAGGCCGTATCTATGCGTTCTTCATGGAAAACCATACGGATAAGGAAAAAGTGAGATTCCTTAAAGACGAGTATGGCATTGGCGGACGCTCTCATGCCCTGTCCGGCGCAACACACAGCGGCGAAGATCACGATGGGAAAGGACTGCACTATAAAAAGCAGGACTGCCCGGATGTTCACTTGAACTGGGAAAAGGTTTCCAAGCGCATTACCTCACTTGTCCAGAAAGGCCGCTATCTTACCGAACAGGAACAAGCGCAGTATGACAAGATCCAGGCTGAAAAGGATCTGGCAGAAGAAGATGCCATTCAAGCCCAGCAGCCGGAGATAGAGGAAGAAACGCCAAAGCCTACCCTTCGGGAGCAGTTTGAGCAGTATAAGCCTGTGGTGACTGCCGCCATATCTGAGGATGTGGCATATCGAAATGCCTGCGGTCATTCCGACCGTGAAAATGCTGTCATCGAGGGCAATGCCGCTGTGCGCCGTGCGGTTCTTGGCTCTAAGGATATGGAGCTGATCCGCCTTTATTCGGATGTGCCGGAGTTCCGCCAGCGCCTGCACCGGGAAGTGATCGACGAAACCTATCCAAAGCTCCATGAGCTTCTGCGCCCTCTTTCTCAGGAAGATATTGATACTGCCCTTTGTGCATGGAACGGCAATATCGAGAGTAAACACGCTGTCGTCCGTTATATGAAAGACCATGCAAGAGAGAAGGATACCGCTGCATGGCTGGCTCAGGAATACGGTGGCAGCAACAGCCCGTTCGTTGTCCGTGCCGGAAGCCCGGAGGAAACACAGCTGCCCTGGCCGAAGGTACAGCGCAGGCTTGCCCAGCTGATTCAGGAGGACCGGTTCTATACCGAAGAAGAACAGGATCGTTTTGACAATATCGACCCTATCGCCATCCGGGAAGCCCTGGAGGAAAGAGGGATCGTCAACGGACAGGTGGCAGACCCGGAAAAACTGGACAATGACCCGTTTATCCAACAGGTGATGTCGGATGCCGAGCAGATCGCAGCTGCCGAGACAGAACAGACTTCCGAGGTTTCCATTTCCGATGAGGAATATGATGCAGTTCGCCGCCCGACTCCGCAAAGGACTTCCTATGACCCTGCCGCCCCGGTCTATGCTGTGGGCGATACCGTGTATATCGAGAATGACGCCTATCAGATCACCGAGCTGCGGGAGGACACCGTGCAGCTTCTGCCCACCGGCATGGTATATCCCATCTACCGGGCAGAGCGCAAAGAACAGTTCGAGCAGCTGATTCGGGCAGACCGCCGCAATGCTTACTATACCGAGTTTCTTCCTATTGACCCGGACAAGGCAGATCAGGACCTGCGGGATGTATTGACCCATGGACTTATGGATGAAGCAGATAAAAAACAGGTTTCCACGCTGCTGCAATCCGGCAGGAGCAACAGCGAGATCGCTTATTGGCTGAGCAGAGCCTATTCTGGTGAGATCGAGACGCTGAATCTGGAGACCGGCGATACTGCCGATTACCGTACCACGGCACAGGGCATGGAGCTGGAAGTCCTGGACGCAGAGGAAAAGCGTCTGGCTGTGCTGTATTTTCGCTGGGATGAGGTTGCGCCTTTGCTGCGCGGGATGTATGCCCGTCAGCTGGATGGCTTTGGACAGGAACGCCCCGAACCGGCTGTCGAATCCCCGACCTTCCATTCCGAGACTGTGGCCGTCTATCCGGGCGATAAGAACAATCTACCTTATGATGTGGTGGTGGAACGGTTGCATATTGAGGAGCCGGAGCCGCCAGCCCCTGTAACAGAGCCGGAGAAAACCTTTGAGGAAGTGCTGGATGAACACCCGGTTTCCATTCAGGTCAACGGCCAGTGGCAGACCTTCCCCAATGCCAAAGCTGCCGAGGAAGCCTCCTATGAGGAATACAAGGACAACCTGCGCCGCAATGCACAGAACTTCCGCATTACCGATGAGCATTTGGGTGAAGGCGGTCCGAAAGCCAAGTTCCAGGCAAATATCAATGCCATTCGTTTGCTGAAAGAGCTGGAAGCTGCCGGACAGCAGGCAAGCCCGGAACAGCAGGAAGTCCTATCCCGCTATGTGGGCTGGGGCGGTCTTTCTGATGCCTTTGACCCGGAGAAACCGGCATGGGCTTCCGAGTATGCCCAGCTGAAAGAGCTGCTGACCCCGGAGGAATATGTCGCCGCCAGAAGCTCCACCCTCAACGCCCATTACACCAGCCCTACGGTCATTCAGGCCATCTATGAAGCGGTGGGCCGTATGGGATTTGAGACCGGAAATATTTTGGAGCCATCTATGGGTGTGGGCAATTTCTTCGGTATGCTGCCGGAGGAAATGAGAAACAGCCGTCTGTACGGCGTGGAGCTGGACCCGGTTTCCGGGCGCATCGCAAAGCAGCTCTATCCCAAGGCGGACATCACAGTAGGCGGCTTTGAGACCACCGACAGGCGGGATTTCTTTGACCTTGCCATCGGCAATGTACCTTTCGGTCAGTATCAGGTCAATGACAAAGCCTACAACAAGCTGAATTTCAGTATTCACAACTACTTTTTCGCCAAAGCACTGGACCAGGTGCGTCCCGGCGGAGTGGTAGCTTTTGTAACCTCCCGCTATACTATGGACGCCAAGGATTCCACCGTGCGCCGCTATCTTGCCCAGCGTGCTGAGCTGCTGGGAGCGATCCGTCTGCCGAATGACGCGTTCAAAAAGAATGCCGGTGCCGAGGTGGTATCGGACATCATCTTCCTCCAAAAGCGGGACCGCCTGCTGGACATTGCACCAGAGTGGACCCAGACCGGACAGACGCAGGACGGCTTTGCCATCAACCGGTATTTTATCGACCACCCGGAAATGGTGCTGGGCCGACAGGAACCGGAAAGCACCGCCCATGGCATGGACTACACCGTGAATCCCATTGAGGGGCTGGAGCTTGCCGATCAGCTGCATGATGCTGTGAAGTACATTCATGGCACTTATCAGGAGGCAGAACTGCCGGAGCTGGGCGAGGGCGAAACCATTGACACCTCCATTCCTGCTGACCAAAATGTGAAGAACTATTCCTATGCCATTGTAGACGGACAGGTGTACTACCGGGAAAACAGCCGCATGGTGCGCCCTGATCTCAACGCCACCGCCGAAGCCCGCGTGAAAGGTCTTGTGGGACTGCGTGATTGTGTGCAGGAACTGATCGACCTTCAGATGGATGCAGCGGTTCCAGACAGCACCATTACCCAAAAACAGGCGGAACTGAACCGGCTCTATGACAGCTTTTCTGCCAAATACGGTCTCATCAACGACCGTGCAAACCGGCTGGCTTATGCAGATGATTCTTCCTATTACCTGCTCTGTGCGCTGGAAGTTATCGACGAGGACGGAAAGCTGGAGCGCAAGGCGGATATGTTCACCAAACGGACCATCAAGCCCCATCAGGCAGTGGTTACTGTGGATACGGCAAGCGAAGCACTGGCGGTGTCCATCTCGGAAAAGGCCTGCGTAGATATGAGCTATATGAGTCGGCTTACCGGAAAAACAAAAGAAGAACTGGCCGGAGAGCTGCAAGGCGTGATCTTCCGTGTACCGGGACAGTTGGAGAAAGACGGCACACCCCATTTTGTGACTGCTGATGAATACCTTTCCGGCAATGTACGCCGCAAACTGCGTCAGGCGCAGCGGGCGGCACAGCAGGACCCGGTTTATGCAGTCAATGTGGAAGCCCTTACCGCCGCCCAGCCCAAAGACCTGAATGCGTCGGAGATCGAGGTGCGTCTGGGCGCTACCTGGATTGACAAGGAGTACATCCAGCAGTTTATGTACGAGACCTTCAACACCCCGGTTTATCTCCAGCGCAGCATTGAGGTCAACTATTCCTCCTTTACTGCTGAATGGCAGATCAAGGGGAAATCTTCTGTATCCTACAACGATGTGGCAGCTTATACCACCTACGGAACCAGCCGCGCCAACGCCTACAAGATTCTGGAGGATTCCTTAAACCTGCGGGATGTCCGTATCTATGACACCATAGAGGACGCAGACGGAAAAGAGCGCCGCGTACTAAACGCCAAGGAGACCACTCTGGCTGCCCAAAAACAGCAGGCGATCCGGGAAGCCTTTAAGGACTGGATCTGGAGAGACCCGGAGCGCCGCCAGACTTTGGTGCGCCAGTATAACGAAGAAATGAACTCTACCCGTCCCCGCGAGTATGATGGCAGCCATATCACTTTTGGCGGCATGAACCCGGCCATTACCCTGCGGGAACACCAGAAAAGTGCCATCGCCCATGTGCTGTATGGCGGAAATACCCTGCTGGCACACGAAGTAGGCGCGGGCAAAACCTTTGAGATGGTGGCCGCTGCGATGGAAGCCAAACGCCTGGGCTTGTGCCAGAAATCTCTCTTTGTGGTTCCCAACCACCTGACTGAGCAGTGGGCATCAGAGTTTCTGCGCCTCTATCCTTCTGCCAACATCTTAGTCACAACCAAAAAGGACTTTGAGACCCATAACCGCAAAAAGTTCTGCGCCCGTATTGCGACCGGTGACTACGACGCCATCATCATGGGACACAGCCAGTTTGAGCGTATCCCCATCAGCCGGGAGCGTCAGGAAAGGCTTCTCTATGAGCAGATCGACGAGATCACCGAGGGCATCGCAGAGGTGCAGGCCAGCGGCGGCGAGCGTTTTACCGTCAAGCAGCTGGAGCGTACCAGAAAGTCTCTGGAAGCCAGACTGGAAAAGCTGCAAGCCGAGGGGCGAAAAGATGATGTGGTAACTTTTGAGCAGCTGGGTGTGGACCGGCTGTTTGTGGACGAGGCCCACAACTACAAGAACCTGTTTTTATACACAAAAATGCGAAATGTGGCTGGTCTTTCCACATCGGACGCGCAGAAATCCTCCGATATGTTTGCCAAGTGCCGCTATATGGACGAGATCACCGGAAATCGTGGTGTGATCTTTGCCACCGGCACCCCGGTCAGCAACTCCATGACCGAGCTTTACACCATGCAGCGTTATCTTCAGTATGAACGCCTGCAAGAGCTGAACATGACCCACTTCGACTGTTGGGCTTCCCGATTTGGGGAGACCGTCACAGCATTGGAGCTGGCACCGGAAGGCACCGGCTACCGGGCAAGAACGAGATTCAGCAAGTTCTTTAACCTGCCGGAGCTGATGAACCTGTTCAAAGAAGTGGCTGACATTAAGACTGCCGACCAGCTGAATCTGCCTACCCCGGAAGTGGAATACCACAACATCGTGGCGCAGCCTACCGAACATCAGCAGGAAATGGTCAAAGCTCTTTCGGAGCGTGCATCGCTGGTACACAGCGGAACTGTTGACCCGTCCCAGGATAACATGCTCAAGATTACCTCGGATGGCCGCAAGCTGGGGCTGGACCAGAGGATCGTCAACCAGATGCTGCCGGACGAACCTGGCACAAAGGTCAATCAGTGTGTGGACAACATCATGCAGATCTGGCGGGACGGCAAAGCTGACAAGCTGACCCAGCTGGTGTTCTGCGACATTTCTACACCACAGGCCAAAGCTCCTGCAAGCAAGGCGGCGAAAACGCTGGATAATCCACTGCTTCACGCATTGGAAGACGCTGTGCCTCTGCCGGAACAGGAACCGACCTTTACGGTATATGACGATATTCGTCAGAAACTCATTGCTCAGGGGATGCCTGCCGACCAGATCGCTTTTATCCATGAAGCCAATACCGAAGTGCGGAAAAAGGAGCTGTTCTCTAAAGTCCGTACCGGTCAGGTTCGTGTCCTTTTGGGCAGCACCGCCAAGATGGGCGCAGGCACCAATGTGCAGGACCGTCTGGTGGCACTTCATGACCTGGACTGTCCGTGGAGACCGGGAGACCTTGCCCAGCGCAAGGGCCGTATCGAGCGCCAGGGTAACCAGAATCCTCTTGTCCATGTGTACCGCTATGTGACCGAAGGAACCTTTGACGCATACCTCTGGCAGACGGTGGAGAATAAGCAAAAATTCATTAGTCAGATCATGACTTCTAAATCGCCGGTACGCTCCTGCGATGATGTGGATGAAACCGCCCTCAGTTTTGCAGAGATCAAGGCTTTGTGTGCCGGAGACCCACGTATCAAAGAGCGTATGGATTTGGATGTGGAGGTATCCCGCCTGAAGCTGATGAAAGCCGACCACCAGAGCAAGCAATATCGTCTGGAGGACCAGCTGCTCAAATACTTCCCGGAGGAGATTGAAAAGCACAAGGGCTTTATCAAGGGCTTTGAATCCGATCTGGAGGTTTTGGTAGCGCACCCGCACCCGGAGGACGGTTTTGCTGGTATGGAAATCCGTGGCGATCTGCTGACCGATAAGGAGAACGCCGGCGCAGCCCTTTTGGATGCCTGCAAGGAGGTTAAAACCTCCGATCCGGTGCAGATCGGCAACTACCGGGGGTATGCCATGTCCGTGGAATTTTCCGCTTGGAAACAGGAGTATACGCTCCTGCTGAAAGGACAGATGACCCACCGGGCAACCCTTGGTACAGACCCTCGCGGAAATCTTACCCGTATCGACAATGCCCTTGCTCAGATGCCCCAGCGTCTGGAGTCGGCAAAGGCACAGCTGGATAACCTCTGTCAGCAGCAAGCTGCGGCAAAGGAGGAAGTCGGAAAGCCATTCCTTTATGAAGAAGAACTGAGATGCAAAAACGCCCGTCTGGTGGAGCTGGATACCCTGCTCAACATCGACGGAAAGGGACAGGCACACACCGAGTCTGTTGTTGCCAAAAGTACACGGCCTTCGGTGCTGGATAACCTAAAACGCCCGGTGCAACCCCGCAGTACAGACAAGAAACCAAAACAGCATGAGGAGGTGCGATAACATGAATACTAACGATCTGAATACAGCCCTTTATGAAAAGATGGCTGCCGAACAGGACAAGTTCCGGGACTGGCTGAAAAGACAGCCCCCGGAAGAAATCCTGCACCACACCTATGAGTACACGGTTCGTGAGGACATTGTGATGGCGATGGAGGAACTGGAGCTGACTGATGCCCAGGCTCAGGCACTTTTGGAATCTCCCTCTCCGCTGGCGGATGTGTACCGTTACTTTGAAAAGCTGGAGACCGGTCACATGGATGTGATCCGGGACAGCATTGAGAACCGTGCCGATGATGTGTGCAGAGCCAAAGAGGAACTGCGAACAACACCGGTCTATCCCCATTCTGCCGCCTATGCGAGAGAACATGGGGAGCTGGAGCAGTACCGGGCTTCCAACAATGCAAATCTCCAATGCAAGGAGTCCATTGAAGCGGCGGTGCGGGAACACTTCGACGGAATGTATCTCAGCCACGATGCGGCAAATGGTGTGATCGAGATCTATGGCATGGAGCGTGTGTCCATGGTTCTGTCTAACACGGTCCAGCTTCAGGACTGGGATGGGCGCTACTCCCGACGCAACAAAGAATGGGCTAAGACCATTCCCAACGATAATCCCGAAACTGTCCGTTGTGGTTATGCCTTAAACAGCCACCCTGCTGTGCTGGATGGCTTTATTGATCTGGTGCGTGTAGAACAGCAGCGCAGCCGTACTCAGGGAGAAAAACTGCAACCGTCCCGCCCCTCAGTACGGGATAAGCTCAAACAGGAGCTGCCTGCCCATAAGCCTGCCGCCCCGAAGAAACGGGAGCCGGAGCGATAACTATGGCAAAGCGTAAGCGGGATATGCAATTAAACTTTAGAGTTTCAGCGGAGGAGCTTGCTGTGATTGAGCAAAAAATGTCTCAGTTTGGAACCTCCAACCGTGAAGCCTATCTAAGAAAAATGGCGCTGGATGGGTATGTAGTCAAGCTGGAGCTGCCGGAGTTGAAGGAGCTTGTTTCCCTGATGCGCCGAAGCAGCAACAACTTAAACCAGCTGACCCGTAAAGTGCATGAGACTGGACGGGTTTATGATGCTGACTTGGAGGATATATCCCAGCGGCAGGAACAGTTATGGGAGGGCGTAGAGGAAATTCTTACCCAGCTTTCCAAACTTTTATAACAGGGATAGATACTCCATTTGCGGAGGGAGGAACGGCATTACTTCGCTGCTCCTCTCTCCGCTTTTTCTTTTTATCGGTATCCTTGTCTTTTGCCTGCCCATGCCGGATAATATGATTAGAAAAGATACCAAGAACGCTGCAAGGAGGAAATAACATGAAGATTTTGAAAGGGCTTTTGATGATTATAACTGCACCGGTCATTTTGGTGCTGACGCTTTTTGTCTGGCTCTGCACGGGGCTGATCTACATATCCGGTCTGGTGCTTGGTCTGCTCAGCACTGTAATTGCTCTGCTTGGCGTGGCTGTGCTTATTACCTATTCCCCGCAGAATGGTGTGATTTTGCTGGTTATGGCATTTTTGATTAGCCCGATGGGGCTGCCACTGGCTGCAATCTGGCTACTGGGCAAGGTGCAGAGTTTGAAATTTGCAATTCAGGAGTTGGTTTATGGATAAAAATACGCAAAACCATAAAAATGCCAGACACCGTCTGTTAAATTTGGGAAAAGGAATTTTATATCCACGACTTTACTTTTGAACTAATATTGAATATAATATTAGTACGAAAGGAAGTGACATGATGGGACAATTTGAACAGCTGGATCAGATGCTAACAGCACAAGAAGGAATGCTGCGAACATCACAGGTCGTATCCTCTGGAATTTCAAAGCCGGTATTTTATGATTATGTGCGTTCACGAGATTTGGATAGAGTTGCACATGGGATTTATCTGTCCAAAGATTCCTGGGTGGATGCCATGTATCTGCTTCATTTGCGATTTGAACAAGCAGTATTTTCACATGAAACAGCTTTATTTTTTCACGATCTGACAGACCGTGAACCAATAGAATATACAGTTACGGTCAAAACTGGATGCAATCCAAGCAAAATGAAAGCAGAAGGCATTCAAGTTTTTACGATTAAAGCAGACTTACATGATGTAGGACTTACAACAGCGAAAACTCCGTTCGGGCATACTGTGCCGGTTTATGATATGGAGCGAACGATCTGTGATTTGCTCAGAAGCCGTAGCAGAATTGAAATTCAGACCTTTCAGGGAGCACTGAAAGCGTATGCCCGTAGAAAAGATAAGAACCTGCGAGCTTTAATGCAATATGCCGGGATGTTCAAGGTGGAAAAAATTTTACGACAGTATTTGGAGGTACTTTTATGATAAAAACAGCAAGGCAGCTTAAAGATTTAATACGAAACCTTTCCAGAGAAAAATCCGCAGATGCTCAGATTTTAATGAGGAACTACATGATGGAGCGTTTTTTGGAGCGTATTTCTCTTTCTGAGTATCGTGATAAGTTTATCTTAAAGGGTGGTATGTTGGTAGCGGCTATGGTTGGATTGGATGCCCGCTCTACGATGGATTTGGATGCAACCATAAAAGGAGCTAATGTTAATGTGGAGGATATTGAGAATCTAATTTCATCAATCGTAACTGTTCCGATTGATGATGGTGTTAAATTTCAGCTGAAAAGTATTTCGGAGATTATGGATGAAGCAGAGTATCCGGGGATTCGTGTCAGCATGAGTACAACATTCGATGGTGTAGTGACCCCTTTGAAAATTGATATTTCTACGGGAGATGCAATCACTCCAAGAGAGGTTCGGTATTCATTCAAACTTATGCTGGAAGATCGCTCCATTGATATTTGGGCTTATAATTTAGAAACTGTGCTGGCAGAAAAACTGGAAACCATTATTACCAGAACCACAACCAATACCCGCATGAGAGATTTCTACGATATTTACATTTTAGAACAGCTGCATGGAACCACGCTGAACCCGAAAATTTTACATGATGCGCTTCTGGCAACTGCTCATAAACGGGGATCGGAGAAGTATCTTAACCAGGCTGAAGAAGTTTTTGACGAAGTGGAAAATGATTCGGTTATGCAAAAACTTTGGGAGGCATACCGTAAAAAGTTTTCTTATGCTTCTGATTTGGAATGGGATGTGATTATGAAAGCAATTCGCAGGTTATATGTTCTTTGCGAGAAGGGCATCAGCTTATGAAAAAGCATGGACACTATTGTAAAGTTTGTGGTGAATACAAAGCCAACGAAAAATTTTCAGGCAAAGGTCATGCATCCCACATTTGTAAATCCTGTGCTTCGCTACCAGCAGAAAAGCAGGCTGAACTGATGACACTGAATCGTCTTTTGAATCTTCCATGGAGGCTATCGAAAGAGCAGTTGTCCTGGCTGAAAAATCGACTAAAGGATAGGCGGCCTGATGTCCGTGCATTGGCGCAAGAGCAATATGAAATGAGATTTCCACCAAGACACTTAGAAGATGATGAGTTCAATTTTTTCGATGAAGAAAGTTTTATAGAATAGTGAAAGCGGTCTGCTATGGCAGGCCGTTTTCTTTTCGGGAAGGAGGTCTGACCTATGGCAACCACGAGAATCATGCCGCTTCATGTCGGCAAGGGCCGCACAGAAAGTCGGGCGATCAGTGACATCATCGACTATGTGGCCAATCCCCAAAAAACAGATAACGGCAGGCTCATTACCGGCTATGCGTGTGACAGTCGGACTGCGGATGCAGAGTTCCTTCTGGCAAAGCGACAGTACCTTGCCGCGACCGGACGAGTGCGAGGTGCGGACGATGTGATTGCCTATCATGTGCGCCAGTCTTTCCGCCCCGGTGAGATCACTCCGGAAGAAGCCAACCGGCTGGGCGTAGAATTTGCCAAGCGCTTTACCAAGGGTAATCATGCCTTTGTGGTCTGCACTCACATAGACAAGTCGCACATTCACAATCACATTATCTGGTCATCGGTCAGCTTAGAATATGACCGGAAATTCCGAAACTTTTGGGGCAGCACCAAGGCAGTCCGACAGTTAAGTGACACCATCTGCGTCGAAAACGGACTGTCCATTGTGGAGAATCCGAAACCTCACGGAAAGAGCTATAACAAGTGGCTGGGCGATCAGGCAAAGCCCTCTCACCGAGAGCTGCTGCGTGTAGCGATTGACAACGCATTATCACAAAGTCCTACTGACTTTGAGGCGTTGCTGAAGCTGCTGCAAGAGTCCGGCTGTGAAGTATCAAAACGCGGGAAATCATATCGCTTGAAGCTCCCCGGTTGGGAGAAAGCCGCCCGTATGGACAGCCTGGGCGAAGGATATGGATTAGATGATTTGCAGGCGGTTCTCTCCGGGAAGAAAGCGCATACCCCACGAAAGAAAATAGTTACACAGGCAGAGACGCAGAAGGTCAATCTGCTGGTGGACATTCAAGCAAAATTGCAGGCAGGAAAAGGTGCTGGCTATGCTCGATGGGCTAAAGTTTTCAATCTGAAGCAAATGGCGCAGACCATGAACTACCTATCAGAGCATAACCTGCTGGAGTATGCGGTTTTGGAAGAAAAGGCTGCGGCTGCCATGGCACATCACAATGAGCTTTCGGCACAGATCAAGGCGGCTGAAAAGCGCATGGCAGAGATTGCTGTTCTGCGTACTCACATCGTAAATTATGCCAAGACCCGTGAGGTCTATGTGGACTACCGCAAGGCCGGCTACTCTAAGAAATTCCGGGAGGAACATGAGGAAGAAATTCTGCTCCACCAGGCTGCTAAGAATGCCTTTGATGAGATGGGAGTCAAGAAGCTGCCCAAGGTCAAAGAGTTGCAGACGGAGTACGCGAAATTGCTGGAAGAAAAGAAAAAGACCTATGCCGAGTACCGGCGTTCCCGTGAAGAAATGCGGGAGCTTTTAACGGCAAAGGCCAATGTGGATCGAGTGCTGAAAATGGAGGTAGAACAGGATGTTGAAAAAGAAAAAGACCACGGCCAGCGATAAGCTGGTCCTGGTCAAAAGTGTTCGCAGAACGCGCAGCCACAGAATGAAATTCTGTGTTCAAAGGGGCTTGGGGGCACTGCCCTCAACAAGCAGTTTGTGGCGAAATGGATAGCCACAAGCATTGCTTGCCACAATATGCTGCGCATAAAATAAAAAACTAACGACGGGACGCTTACTGCCTCCTATCGTTAGTTTTCTGTGTTTAAGCGACTTATAAAACCAATCAGCATAATCAGATCGTCATCTGACATCTTTCTCATTCCGTCTAAAGCCTTCTTGATAAGCTGAGGGTTATTCTCCTGTGCATCAAAAAATTGAAGCGGCGTGATTTCAAAATACTCACAGATGTTGAGAAACTGCTTCATAGACGGCATAGAACGCCCGGAAGAAATCGCCTGAATATAGCTTCTGTTCTGCCCTAACTCCATGCTCATCTGATATTCTGAAACGCCTTTTTTCAATCGTAATTCTGTGATTCGATTGCGGATAAATTCTTCGTCCATACGCTCACCTCTCTGCTCTTTTAGCATAGCAGAAAGCAATTCTTGATACTTCGTATATGTTGTGTTATAATTTTGTAATATAACCTTTATACGCATTATTATTTGCGTTATTTTTGTTTTATATGCGTAATCAAGGCAGTTATCAAGGGTGATTTGTATGAATCAGTATGCCTGTGCCATTACCGGCCACAGACCAACAAGATTTTGCTTTGGATATAATGAGGAAGCTCCTCTATGCCAAAAGCTGAAAGAATGTCTCCTGGAGCAGTTTCGCATACTCCATGACGAGAAATTTGTCCGTACTTTTTTTGTCGGCGGTGCTCTTGGTGTGGATATGTGGGCTGGAGAACAGCTTCTAATATTGAGAGCACAAACAGGATACGAGGATATTAAAATTATCGTTGTAATTCCCTTCATCGGCTATGACTCTAAATGGCCGGATCAGAGTAGACATAGATTGAAAAAGCTGATCCAAAACGCAAACGATTCGATTGTTATTTCACATTCTGCGGATGTTTCCAGTTATAAAAAAAGGAATTACTATATGGTCGATCATGCAGAGTACCTCATCGGTGTGTTTGATAATCAGAAAAAGCTGCGCTCAGGCACAGCACAGACAGTCAACTATGCCTTGCATCAGGGAAAAGTAATCACTCTGATCCATCCAGACACTATGGAGATAACAGCCCCTGCGCCTTAACAAATTCACAAAAATTTTTCATTAGCATTTCCAACAAAATATTTTCATTGAAGGGGTGCTGTGATATAATAAGATATAAAACTACGCTCAGAACAAATGGTGCCGCTATGAACAAATATATTGAACAGCAATTTGCTGCTTTAAGATACGAAAAAAATATTTTGGTTGTTGAAGAAACTACATCTGCTGGTGGATGCGGCTCCTTCAACGCGGCTTCTTCATGTCCTGCGTCAGCCTGTCTTTATGACAGTGCGGCGTGGGGCTTTTTTATTGCCTGAAAGGAGTATGAGAACATGAGTCTGAAATATACCTGCCCCAGCTGTGGAACCCCATTGGGTTATGAGGGATTGTGTTGGAAATGTAAGTGCGAGCAAGAACGGCAAGCTGCTCTGGCCTGGACGCCGGAACAAATTGTCGAAAAACAAAGAAACTTGATACAGAACATCCAGAGGCTGGCGGATATGGAGGACCCGGAGTTCACCGACTTCTGGCAGCTGCTTGGCTACCATGATGCCATCACCCCGGAGATCCAGCGGGCGGCACTGGCCGCAGAGGTGTTCTGGCCCTGTGAGATCTATTATCACGCTCCCGCCGATGTGCGAGATGGTCTGATCCAGGAGCTGCTCTCCACAGAGGATTCCGGTGCGGCCTCCAACCTGATGAGTTGCCTTTCTATGCAGGGAGATGACAAGGCAATGGAGACTCTGCTGGAGCTGGAGCGAAATCCCCGGCCCTGGCGCAAGGGCCTCTATGTAGACCCATCCAGCTATGCGCAGATCGGCGGCTGGACCTTCGACAAGGAGGGCCAGAAAATCCAACTCAACTTCGACACCTGCTTTTCCTTGGTCAAGGGAACCGCTGGCGAGAAATCTCCCGTCCGCATTGGCCGGGCACGGGAGGACACCTGCCCTCACTGCGGCGGGCGTATGGTGGATATGTTGGTGCTGGATGGCCGGGATGAGCGTCTGAAATTTCTGGGGTTGGACGGCATCCTGACTGCCACCTGTTGCCCCAGCTGTGTGGGATTTTTGAAAGGCCCCGCCTTCAACCGGTTTACCCTGGATGGCGGCGTGGAGGTGTTCCCCTCCGAACTCTTTGACGGAGCGGAGAAGACGGATTGCTATGTCAGTCCCGAGGACTACAAGGCCCTCACGGAAAATCCCTTTGTGCTGGGCGAAGCGCCTGTGCCCCTGTTTTACGGTGCGGCCTGCCAGGATGTGAACACGGTGGGTGGCTTTGCCAACTGGGTACAGGACGCGGAATATACGACCTGCCCCCACTGCGGGAAACCTATGAAATATCTGGCCCAAATCCAGTGGGATATGGTGTTTGACTGTGCGGAGGGCACGCTCTATGTGGAATTCTGCCCGGACTGCCATATCGTGTCCATGCTGCATCAGCAGACCTGAGAGGAGACGCTGCTATATGTGCGAGCACTGCCGAAACATTCAAACATGGAGAAAATTTGATGCCCCCAAGGACTACCTGGCCTGTATTGCTTATATTCAGCAGTTGGTGGGACAAGGCCAATTTGAACTGATGGCAGAGGAGTCCACCTGCCCGCTGGAGAAGGTAAAGACTGAGGATGGATGGGCAGACGAAACTATGGCTCACATGATCCAGTGCAAGCACTGCGGCCAGATCTTCACCTGTGTGGTCAACACCTGGCGAGGCAGTGGACACTTCAAAAAAGGCAAGGGATAACACAGAAAAGGCGGTGAAATGATGAATCAGACAGAAGAAACAAAACTGCTGGAGCAGATTGAGAAGTGGAATGATGCGGACGAGTTCTCACGATGTATTGAGGCCATCGAGGCTATCCCGGAACAGGAGCGGGGCTATTTGATGACCGTCAAGCTGAGTCGGGCTTACAGCAACCTGGCGGTTCTGGGAAATCACGGAGTGCATGGGACCGACGGTGAAGTGGACGGGGATCTCATCCGACACGCCATTGATCTGCTGGAGTCCGTCCGCACCCAGGGAGAGAACGACCCTTACTGGAACTCCCGGATGGGCTATTCTTGCCTGATGGCATACAGCTCCGCAGCCACCGCCTATGAATACGCAAAACGCTGGCTGTCCCTGGCCCCGGATGACCCGGATGCCCAAGAGCTGGTGCGGGACTGTGAGAAATATCTGGAGGAGGAAAATTCCTTGGAACTGGATTGGAAAGAGCGGGAGGAGATCATCCGGCGGGAGACCATCCCCCCTGCCGATGATGACATCCTCGGCCATGTGAAAGTACATATCGACCAGTATTTTGGTGTCTATACCCAACTCCTCACGGACGACAGCGATCCGGATCACCCTCTGGAGATCGCCGTCATCCTGCCTCGACCGGAACATGACTACTACACCCTGGTCACTGTGGGCCTGAGCCGGCATCGGATGGATTTCTCGGAGGAGCGTCGGGAGGAAAAACTGGAACGGGCAGAGCTGCTCATCAACCTGCCCCGAGACTGGAAGCTGACAAAGGCAGACTGCCGGGAGGAACAGTGGAGCTGGCCCATCCGGATGATGCTGGCCACCGCCTACTTCGCCATGGAGGACCCCGAGGTAGGGCTGGAATCCAGAACTACACTTATGGAGGGTGAGGATGGCATCCCCTTTGCAGAGAATACGGACCTGCGGGGCGAGATCCTGCTCTATCCCGGTGTGTTTGGGGAGGAGTCCTTTTTCTGCCGTCTGCCGGGCGGCGAGGAGGTCAACTTCTATCAGGTGATCCCCCTCTACTGGGAGGAGCTCCAATACAAGCTGGAGCACGGCTCTGATTCCCTGCTGGACCTCTGCCCAGATGAGAGCCTGGAGGTCATCAATCCACACCGGCTGAATGTGGTCACCGACCGAGAGAAAATCAGCTACGACCCGGCGGAGATGGACAATGCCGCAGACCAGATCAAGAAGATCCAGGAGCTTCACTTGCCAGTGGACGAATTGGACGCCTGCAATCTGATGGCTTTCTTCCTGGGCTGGGCTATGAAGCGGGGCCAGATGAGTAACCCGTTCATCTCCGGGTATCGAGAGATAGTGGAGGCAGTCCAGTCCGGAAAGGAGCCTGATCTTCGGGTGTTCATCCTGGACAACCTGGATGGGAAATTGTCTACTCAGTTCTTTGACCGGAGAGGCTCCGGTTTTGCTCAGTGGTACGCCCAGGACAACCGATCCAACCCCTATGTCTACCGCCGGGATTGCCGGAATATCGTCTTGGCCAAGCTGCAAGACCGTGTCTGGAACAGCGCTACGGAAGAAGAAGCGGCCTACCTGCTTCTTCCATATACAGAAAAGAACCGTCAGAGTGTGGAGCACCTGCTGGATGAGCGGTTTCAGCAGTATCTGGAAGCGGAATTTGTAGATGACCCCGAGGAGCGGGTGGCACGGGCAGCGGAAGGAAAACCGGCTGTCATTCCTGACTGGGACGGTCCCCTGTTCTGCTATGCTTCCGACCGCGTCGCCCAGGATGGGTGTAAGGTGCAGATCATGGACCGGCTGATCCCCGAGCGTGAGGATATGGGTTGGGAGAGCGGTTGGGCCTTCTACTCTGGGGACGAGGGCGATGTGTACGGTGAAGGGGATGAATACTATGAGTTGCACTGCGGCTTCTATGATATTCGGGACATCTGCCGCATCGATCCAGACATTATCCCGTTCCTGAACCTGCCCTATGGTACCATGCAGATGCGCGGAGAAGATGGAGCGTGGTATGAGGTGATACGCGACGACGAAGGCGAGGAGGAAACCTAAATGAACATCGAACAGATCACAGCATTTTTGCAAGAGCATTGGTACATTGCCTCGGTGCTCATCGGAGCCGTGATTTTAATTGGGGCGATCCGCAACTGGAACTGGCTCTGCGACCCCACTGGTACGCGGGATGCCCACCGCCACAGCAGAGGATACCGGCGTGTGGTTTTCTTTCTGCTGGGTGTCCTCCTGATTGTGGTGAGTATCTGGGGATTTGTGCTGAAGTTGAAATAGGAGGAGCAATCCCATGACCCAAGAAGAACAAATCCGACTCTATCGGCTGATGGAAAAACTCAACTGGTTTTTCCACCAAGAGATGCACTACCTGAATAGAGATATTGCGGAAAAGACCGCACGGGAGTGTTACCCGGAGATTCGGGATTTTACATACGATATTTTGTGGAACGACCTGCCCAAAGAGATCCAGGAGCAGCTCATGGACGAGGAGGAATCCCTATGAGTACGCTGATTTGCTCTTTTGATGGCCTGCACGACAACAGAGTCCTGCGCTACTGCGCTGACTTTGAATCCCATTCCCTGCACATGGATACCAAGACCGAGGCCGGAGAGAAAGTATCCGTTCACTTCACCGGCCTGCTGGCCCACTGGTTTGAGAATGTGATCCAGGACAACATCCTCTTTGGTATGGACGAGATCACCGTGGACGGTTTTTTTGAACAGTATAAAGACCTGCTGGACGGTACCATCCCTTACAGCTTTCCCGCCTGCTGCAGTATCGAGGAACTGCGGGAGCGCATGGACCGGGAGCACATCCGGGTATTTGTCATCGACTCTTCCCTTGGACTATGCGGATTTGTGCTGGCTCAGGAGGTGGAACTGCAATGTCAATCACTGCTTATAAAATAGAAGCCGTCGGCCATGACCGAACCGGCAAGGACTTCGGTTATGTGAATATCATGTACCGATACGGCAACAAGCAGTCCTGTCCCCGGCCAGATCAATGTGAAAAGATAGAGGTCATGTGGGCGGATGAGAGCGTCTATGGGCCGCCCGCACCCGGAAGCAAGGTAGGCGATTTTATCATGACATGGCTCATGGGCTCCTGGAACTGTGGGGTGTTCACCCACCGGGAGATTGCCCAGCGGCTGATGGATGCCTTCACTGGCCTGAAACTCAAGGAGCTGGCGTGGTTCGAGAACCCCAGGGAAAAGACGCTGAAAAACGGAAAGCCCCGTGCGCGCCGGGCCAAGTGGCTGCCGGAGCGGGAGGTAGATCTGGTGTACCTCTACTCCGACCACTATCTTGACGCAAGAAATCCGACTCCCACCGAAACCGACTTCTTCACGGTTACAAGGATGGATGCCTGGGGCATGAGCACCTGGTTTATGTGTACCCCACAGGCCGCTGAAAAGCTGATCGCCATGGATTACGATAATCTGGCTATCCAGGAAACCACCATTGTGGGATAAGAGGAGAATACGGCATGATTGGAACAGATGAAAACCGGGCGGTGCTCTATGTGGAGGTCATCTTCTGGAGCGGCAAGCGAAAAACGCCCCCCAGCCTGGTCAGTGGAAAGTATTGTCCCCTTTTTATGGTTATTGGAACTACGGAATATCTGGGTGTATGCTTTCTGGACGGAACCGAGTGTATATTTGATACACCGGCTTTTGGAAATGCCCAGCCTCTCTATCCAGATACCATTGACTACGCCCCGCTGGAAAACAATGCGGAATTTTTGATCTATGAGGGAGCCAATGCCGTTGGCAAAGGCCGGGTGCTGGGCCGGACCGTTCCCTATCAAGTGAAACAACAACGAAAGTAGGTGCCTTATGTACCAAATTGCATATATTGGCCGCTGGGAGACCCTCCCGGAAACGGCTGCCGCCATCTGTGACCATGACACTTCCAAGCTGGAGGCGCTGCTCCAAGGCGGTCTGGATTTAGATGTTCCCATCCAGCTCAGCGAATACATCAAGCTGATGCCATTGGAGATTGCGGTTTTTCGGAATGATGTACCCATGATCCACTTCCTGCTGGAGCATGGAGCCGATCCCGGTCTGGCAGAGGAACAGCCCCTGCTGCTCACCGCCGCCCGCTGTTGTGGGCCAGAGGTGGTGGCGCTCTTTGCTGGACAGGCCGCAAAACTCAGCTCGAAGCAGAAAGAGCGGGCCTTCCAGGAAGTACGCTGGGGAAAGCGCCCGGAGAATATCCAGGTGCTGGAGCAAGCTGGGATCACAGTGGACAAGTTTGGCGGCGAGGCATTCCGGGCCGCTGTGTCCGAGGGCAACACCAAACTTGCCCGGCTGCTTCTGGAAAAAGGGGCAGACATCAATTACCACAAGCCGGACATGGTGTTTCCGAACGCCCCCACCGCTGTCACCGAAGCGGCTCGGCATAAGAATCTCCCCATGGTGCGCTGGCTCATTGAGCAAGGAGCCGACATCACCATTGCTGACAAATACGGCGACCGGCCTTACACCGTGGCGGTGCAGAACAAAAATCAGGAGCTGGCCGACTACTTAAAATCCCTGGAACCGGAAGACTGGCACAACGAACAAGAAAAGGTGCGTCAGCTCATGCCCTATAAACTGCCCGCCAAGCTGGTGGAATATCTGAAAACCGGCCCCCTGCGTTTGGAATTCCCGGAGCAGGAATGGGTGAAGTGGGCAGAGTTGTATTCCTACATGGATGTGCAGGAGATGACCAGGAAACGGAAGAAGCTACTCTCCCTCATGGCGGCCATGGACAATTACAGCGACTACCTGCTGCTGTGGAGCCCCAGGGACAAAAAGCTGTGGTATCTGGACATCGAGCACGAGGAGTTCCACCCTCTGGCCAAATGGGATGACTTCATCGCAGATCCCGGACGGTATCTGAACGGGATGATCGAGGGTGAGTTTGAGGAATAAGGAGAATGACCGATGTTTGAAGAATTTTATGAGATGTATGAACCCGAGGAGCAGGAAGTGGTCGCTCTGATCAATCGCTGCATTGGGGGCGGATTTAACTGGAAAGGCAACTTTTGGGAAATGACTGTTGTGACGCTGGGCATGGTGTTCTGTGACACCGGCAAAGTCAGCACCAAAGAGGAGCGACTGGATTGGCCGGTCACCGATGAGGAACGCAACAGCGATAAGGGCTGGGGACGCTTTCAAAACGAGCAGATCTGCCGCCTGAAGATCCGCCGGATGAAAGAAGAATGGGCAAAAGATCTGGTGGCATGGCCTTGGTGTATCTCCCAGGTGGTCAAGGCCCATGAGGACTGCCCGGAACTCCAGGCCGTTCTGGACGAGTACCACAAGCCGGTGGTGATCCAGGACGAGGTGCTGGGTGAGCTGAAGCTGGACAAGGACTATGATACCTTCGAGGGCGAGATCCAGTGGTGCGGAACGGATGTGAGCCTTTCTCTGGAGGTCAATGCGGAGAGCAAGCCCTCCTGGACCCGCGCCCGCAGCGCCGCCAAGAAGCTGCTGGCCGACTGTGACACCTGGGACAAGGCCATGCGGGAGCTTGCAGCAAAGAACCTGACCGAGTTGGCCAACAACTGGCTCTCCCAGGATGAGGGAAACCCCCGAAATCCGGAAACAGACCCAATCACAGAGGAAGAACTGGCCCGACGGATCAGTATGACCAGCCTGTCCGTCACCTCCGGCGGCAGCTTCACCGCCTGGTTTGACTGCGACGAGATGTTCACCGACCATGCGGTGACGGTCTACGGCTCCTTGAAAAAGGGCCTCAAAGCTGCCAGTATTGAGGGATAGGAGTTGTCTATGGAGAAAGCGACTGCTGTTAATACCTGCTTAGGTGTTTTGAAGGGACGGGACTGCATTTATCTGGATCAGGTGAAACAGGATGGACTGAACAATCTGACCTTTACGGGGGACATCAATGGCCATCTGGTCTCCCAGCACAGGGACGAAAAAGACTGGTTTCCCTACACACTCACCTTCCGGCGGGTGCTGGCCTATTTTTCTTGTGAATTGGACACCTATAAAAACATGGCTGGGACTGAGTATATAGCTGGCAGCTCCTTTGATTTGATCGAGGACAGCACCTGGCTGAAGTCTTTGCCGGTGCGGGAAGACTTTGACAAAGGCATCTATCAGCACTACCGGCTGTTTACATATGATGATGTTTACGACATCATTGCAGTTTCCTATGAGTTTGTGGCAAAGTTGTAAATGTCTGAAATCTGGTAATGGAGGTAACCAACATGATTAAAGAACGCGTCCCCATTTCTGGCGATCTCCAAAGCAAGGTCAAGCAGCTGATGGAGTACGCCGGATGGTACGAGGGCCGCAGTGTGGATATTTCCATTGCGGAGAAGTATTACGCCGATCATGGCGTCCCGATGATGAAGACCACCCAGCGGTTTTACCGCAAGTATTTCGGCCTGTGCTGTGAGTGGTACCTGGCGCAGAAAAAGCTGAAATGGGCGGCGGATTTTGAGTTTGCGTTGTTCCCTTACCTGGTCAACGGGATCAAAAACCATTTGGAGGACGCCTATTTCCGGGATATGTCCGGCTGTGAGCTGGCGGAGATCGAGCAGGCAGCTGGTCAGAAGTGCCAGCCCATCGGTCATATCGGCTACTACTACCCAGCGGAGGTTTGGATCTCGGAGTATGGGAAACTGTATGCGAAATATGAGTATCAGGATGAGATCGAGTGCTTTCCAGATGTGTTTGCCCTAATCGAACGGGAACTGCGGCAGTGCAACTTTGATTCCGCTGCCATGAAAACGGTTGAGGCACTGGACGGAAAACTATGAAACAGGATTTTACTATTTGGCGCAATCAAATATTGCAGAATCCCCAGAACATTTCACCGCTGAAATTCGGAATATCGCAGGATGAGATCATAGAAATCTTCGGGAATCCCGATGTCGTTTCCACCATGAGAAGCGACGGGAAACCTTTGATCCTCAAATATCATGACATTGAACTGCATTTCGATAGAAAGGCCCCTCATGGGCTCTACTTAGTTTATAGCGACGACGAGATCGAACTGAGCATAACAGATCATCACGAAGAACCGCTACAACCAATCACCAGCACAGAGCCGGTGGACAATGAGTTTTTCCTTCAAGATGAGGCCGTTTATTTCTCCGGCCTATATGAAAACAGCCTGCTCAATGGTGTTGCGCCCAAAGACTTCTGCTACTGGCATTACTGGGGCAAATCCTCTACGGCCTGCTTTCTCGGCGGAATTCGCCTGCGTGGAGCAGACCCGGCATCGTTTCGGGTGTTAAACTATGCCTATGCCATGGATAAAACAGCCGTCTACACCACCAGCGGGAGAATCCCAGGTGCAGATCTGGCAGACTTCCAGGTATTAGACAATGGCCAGAACGATTCGGGTGCGCCCCAGGGATATGCAAAGGACAGCCGACAGGTCTACTTCCACAACGGAGACGGCAAGGTGAAGATCATTAAAAGCGCGGAAGTTTCCTCTTTCCTCTCGTTGGGCGACACCTATTTTGCCAGGGACGAGAAACGGATCTATGCTTACGGTAAACAGCTTCCCAAGGCGGATCTGCCCTCATGGGAATTGCTCAGTCACTGGTATTCCCGCGATGCCAAGCGGGTGTACTACCTCAACCGGGAGATCAAGGGGGCGGATCGAGACAGTTTCACCGTATGCACCCCGCTGGACGCACCTCCGCTCGCTGACCATTTGGCCCGCGACAAAGATCACTTTTACCAAAATGATGAGATGATTGAAGAACCGCTGTGGCGGGAACAGCTACGCAAAATGACCCAAGAACCGTAAACGGAGGAAAACGACTATGGACTATTTGAAGATACTGCATGAAAACCCTGATTTGGCAGAGGAATTTGATTCGCTGTTTGACTTCTTCCTGCTGTATGAGTTGTCCCCGCGGGATGACGCAGAAGGCCGGTGCACTTTTTCAATGCCCGGCATGGCCTTTGCCAGGGATGGCTCCGGCGGAGAATACCACCTGTTGGAGGATGGCTCCATCGGCTATTACAGCAGCGAAGGGGAGGCAGGCCGCCTGGCCGAGAGCATGGACGACCTCTTTTCCCTGCTTGTGAGCTGTATCTGCTGGCACGACTGCTGTGACACAAAGCAGTATGTAGATTCCAAAACATTGGAGGAGTATGGGCAGAGACAGCGCAACTGTAACTTGGAAGATATGGATATTGACAGCTTGCAACGGGTGTCTGATGCCCTCGGCATCCCTAACGGTGAGCCGCTGGCTCCGGTTCTGGAGCGGTTCCGCAAAGCAACCCAGCGTGAGCCTCTGTATCAGTGTATATTTCACGAGGACGACGGAAGCCTGACCGAATCATACGGTTTGATGTTTGAATGAGAAAGGAGCAATCCCGATGAAAGCATTTGACCCCAATTACAAACTGCTGGACGAGATGTATCAGGACAATTACTATCCTGCTTTTTTGGTAGACAAGGTAAAGGACGAGCTTCAGAAGGTCATCGACCTGCTGGAGAACGGCGAAACCGATACCGAAGTGGTGCAGGAAACGCTGGATGAGGCGGTCTGCGGCATCAATGATCTCCAGGAGGAGTTTGACGAGCACGACAGCGAGATCGAAACGGTGGCACGGGAATGTATCGCGGCAACCGTGGCCTACATTCTGGAGTGGTTTGGCATCCCCATTGACACCGAAGAGGCCATCCGGGAACGGGACTGGTGATCCCTATGGCAGAAAAAGAACTGGCCGTTTGTGATGAGTGCGGCAGCCTGTTTTTCAAAGGCTCCTCACAGATGATGGGACTGTGCCCGGAATGTGCCCATATTCTCTATGGCTACCCGAATTGTGACCATCATTTCCAGAATGGCCGGTGTGTGAACTGCTACTGGGACGGCTCAAAGAGTGTGTACATCAAGAAACAGAATCAACAGGAGGAAACTGATATGCCTACAACTGAATGGCTGAACAAATACGAAGCAATCAAGAACAAACTGACCTGTAAAGATGACTTAGAGGCCCATTTCACAGAGAAAGTGATTGGGAACATGGCGGTGGATGTACTGGACATCGGTGTCGTCCATTTCCCTACCGGGCAGATCTTCGCCTGTGATCCGCTGGTGGAGCTGGAGGACACTCTGCCCTTCCTTCAAACGATCCCCGCTGGAACTTATCCCGTGAAAATCTGCGTGGTGCCCAGCGAACAATACGGCGACCGCTACGCCTGCGTCAAGCTGGAGGTTTCTCAGGAAAAGCCTGTCCGATATGAGCTGGGTATGGTGGGCAACGAGAATCTGGACGCGGCGCTGGGAGATGACGACTACTTCGGTTTCGGCGTAGACGCCGGAATGGGCTGTATTGCGGACATCCAGACCCAGGCGGCCTTCAGGACCTACTGGGCCAAGCGTTTGGAAGAAGACCCGGACATCGACCCCTACAACGACCTGTTCTGCGATCTCCTGGAGGAAAACGTCAAAGCCCACCCCAAATATCAGGGAGAGTACGGCGACTGGCTCAACTGGACAGTGCCGGACACGGACTGCAATCTGCCCATCTTCTCCTCTGGCTGGGGTGACGGTTACTATCCCGTCTACTTTGGCTATGATGCAAAAGGCGAAGTCTGCGCCGTGTATGTGCGCTTCATCGACATTGAAGCCAGTTATCAAGAACAGGATTAAAAATGTGACAGAACAAAGGAGAGTGCCATGAAAGCTAACGCCGGAGAGGTCTATACAGTCTATAACCAATATCTGAAACGCTACACCGCCTGCCAGGTGGCCTATATTGCGCCGCCGGACACGGTGAGCAAAGAGTCTTGGGCGGTGATCCTCTCTCTGGATTGGGTGGGCGACGCCCCTCTGACTGCGGAGGAATTGCCCCAGCTCCGCCCGCTCTACAAGGACTTTATGTACTGGCCCCGGGAGCTCCACCTGCTGCGGGTGCCGGTGGAGGTCCCGCCCCAGTACACGCTGGTGGGTACCCTGCCGCCCTTTACCGACCAGCCCTGCCGCTCCTACGGCGGCTGGAATGACGGCTACGATGTGTACCTCCAGATCCGATGGCAGGAGATTCCGGCGGAACGGCGGCGGGCCTTCAAGGAGGCCATGGAGAGCGAAGAGAAAACGGAGATCGGCGGTATCCCGGTGAAGGTCAGCAGCCACCGGGTGACGGACCAGTACGAACCATTCGATTCGGCGCTGGAACTAAAGTCGCTGCCTTGCCTCTCCACCCTTATCTGCGAGCGGTGGCACCCGGATCTGCTGGAGTTTTTGCGTGGAAATCCCTTCCTCGATGAACTGACTTTGCTGAACCACGGTCAGAGGACACTTGATCTGCGGGGCACCAGCATCAGAAAGCTGATGCTGGACATGACCGGCCTTCAGGAACTGTGGCTGGGTGAGGAAACGGAGCAGCTCCTGTTCCAGAACAAGGGCTCGGACGCCTGTACCATCCATGCCCCCGAAGATGGCAGCGGTTTGACCCTCCAATTTATCGGGCAATATTGCCCGCACACGGAACTGCCGAACCTATGGGGGCTGCATGGCATCCAGCTGAAGGACTTTGATCTGACCGGACTGGCTGCTGTCCATCCCCATCTGAAAGAGCTGAGGCTCTGGGGCGCGCCGGGAAACCTGGGGAACTTCTCCGCCGTGGGAGGGGTCCGGGAACTGACGAACCTATCCACCTTCGACCTGTTCGGTTTCGGGGCGGACGACATCCCTACCCCAGAGCAGATGCCGGAGCTTCGCTGGTTCTGGATGACCAGCCTGCCGGAGACAGCGGCAAAAGCGGCAAAGCAGCTCTGGAAAAGCAAGCCGGGAATGGATCTGCGGATTACCAAACCCCGGAAAACGGAGTGGCTGGCGCAAAACCTGGACAATCCCTTCCGGGGCTGGGACGGTGCGGAGCATATTCCTGCCGCCGCTGCGAAAAAGGCAGCCAATCAATACCGCAAGACCCGCTCCCAGCTGATGAAGCTGGCCGCTGAGCCGGGCGAGGCCGCCCAGGCCCAGGCGCTGGAAGCCGTGGCCGCCTACACCCAGACCTTCAACAAGATGGGCTTTATCGAAACCGAGGAACGGGATGAAATTTACATGGCCCTGCGGGGTATCCTGGATGCCCTGCCAGGTGACACGCTCCAGAAAGATTCCCTGATTGAGAAGTTTGAGGAGCTTCGAGATTTTTGAGGAGGTTGAAAAAACAATGGATACAAGAATCACAGAACTGTTGGAAGAGATAAAAAAGGCAATCGACAAGGCTGCCACCACAGGCGACAAATATCAGTTTATAGATCCGGTCTTTGATTTAACTGATGAACTGGAACAGTGCGAAACACCTTTTGATGCTGTAAGACCGATCTTGGAACTGATTGAATCTTCTCCCAATATTGATTTTGGCGGTCCTGGGCCGTTGGGTAGCTTTATGGAGAAGTTTTACCATGAAGGCTATGAGGAAGAATTGGTCGCATCGCTGAAAAGAAAGCCAACTGAATACACAATTGCTCTCATGTTCCGCATCATTGCAGATAAGAAAAATCCCAATCTGAGTGAATACAAACATCTGTTAAAGACACTTGACTGCACCTCTGAAATTGATACTTTCTGGTTGGATGAGATTGCAAAACTGTAAAGGATTTGAACCCATTTCGGTTTCGGCTGTGAAAGCAATTTCCTGAAAGGAGTGGAGGCGCATGAGCCGAATCATTGATGAACCCTACTTTACATACAGTGCATACAACGCCCTGACCTCCGGCATCCAGGTGAAATGCCCCAAGTGCCATGGCACGGGCATGGTAACAGCGGATGATGACAACGCCTATTTCCGCTGCCTGAGCTGCGGCCATCAGGAGACCCGCGACCGGACGATCTACCGTTATGATGTCCATAACCAATGCAAAAACTGCGGCAGGTACTATCGAGTGGATATTGAAGATACAGCAAAACAGCACTTTTCCGTTCTCCATGTGGCCTGTCCCTATTGTGGAACAACCATGTCAGGAGAAGTTCATAAAACAGCGGAGGCGTTTTCATATATTGGCGAAATCAGGGATGGACGAGAACCTTATTTCAGGTTGGAACTATGGTTTTTGACCTCCTTCCAGGGTAAGTCGGTCTGGGCACTCAACCGGGAACATCTTGCCTATTTGATCGGCTATCTCAGCGCCGACCTGCGGGAAAAGCCGCCGGGAAGAGCGAAAATGACCCAGGCTGACCATCTCCCCACCTTCATGAAAACCGCAAAGAACCGGGAGCGGATCGTGAAGCTGCTGAGGCAAATGCAGGAGGAATGAGGATGGAACAGGAAGTTATTTTCAACGGCCAAATTCTTACCCTGACTCGGTTTTGGGCAACAGGAGAACCTTGCCTGTGGATTACCGACCCGGAGCAGATCGGGATGCCTAAAATGGAATTTGTGGGAGGCCACCCGGACGAATATTGCATTTTCCTGAAAAATCTGACGGAAACAGAGCTGGCACAGATCACATCTCTGGACGGTGCTCCACTGGATGTAAAAGAAGAACGAAACGACATCGAATGAGGAGAACACTATGAAAGACCTTTGCCAATACGGAAACCGACCGGAGGACGAATGGGAAATCTTGCCCTGGATACCAGACCCGCGCCCGCCCTTCAAAATTTGGGCGAAGCCGGAGCAGATCGCGCCATTCTTTCTCATTCCCCACCACCCCTATGCGATCTCCCTTCTGCTGAAAATCAGTGACGGATTCCGGACAGAGGAATTCCGACGGCTGGGACTGATCGGCAGCAGCGAGGATTGGGAGCGGCTTGTCCGGGGCGTGATCCAGGAGTTCGAGGAAAACAACAGCGGCGTGGATCTGTTTCACTTCGACTCCGACGAAGATGTGTTCTGCGTGTACTCCCAATACATCGATGACCTGATGCTGCTGTCCAAAATGATCCGGGCGGCCTGTGACAATGAAAAAACGATGGGGATGTATCTGAACATGAGCGAGGTTGCGAAAGCATGAAAGAGTTGACCACTCAAACAGGGATTATAGTAAAATGCAGTAAAACGGCCATTGAATTTTTCCAAAATGCTCAATCAGTGGATTTCTTCTCTGCACTGGAGATTCCGAAGGAATTCCAAGACATAGCGGTTGAGTTTTATGATTTGATTCTGGAAAACGACCATCCTACAGCTTTGCTGGGCTGTCGCGGCAATTATGATATTGCGGTACAGATAGATGAAGTAACCGGCACCATGACGGGGTGGCATTGGTTCAAATGAGGGAAATGGAATGATCGAGTACATCAAACTCTTTTGGGAGGGCGCACCGGAGGGAGAACTGTCGGTGATCCTTTATGAAGTGGATACAGGAAATGGGCGGCTGGCCCTCCGCTCCATCGACATCTTTGCAGATTGCCGCACCCGTAACATCCCTGACCTTTACGACGGCGCCATCGAGATCACGCCGATCCCCACCGTGGAGGAATTGAACGCCCATGTCTGGGGCGAGGAATTCCACGCCTGCATCATAGAAAAAGCGGAATTTGAGGCCATCTGGGAAAGCCACACCTATGATGGAGCGTTAAAAGAATCAGGAGGGTTCTGATGAAACAGACAGATATTTATACCGAAGCTCTGACCTGTCTGCGCTCCATCCTTCTGGCAGACCATCCAGAATTTCAAAACTGGATCGACTGGCTGGAGAGGGATATTCAGGACTGGACCCAGCGCCGTGAGGTTGCCCACCATCTTCGGGCATACGGCGGCATGGGCTCATTCAATGATCTGCCCAGTATGCGTGGAAATCACGACTACATTTTCGGCTTTCTCAAGTCCGTGTGCTATGCCTTCGGCCATCTTTATGGCAAACGGGAAGGCATTTCTCCGGAGGCACTGATGGAGGAGTGCCTGCACGATGTAGAGCAGGCAGCCTATCACCCCCATAAGCCACTGAACCAAGCCATTGCCCAGCACTTGATGCAGGGCGATTTACAGGAAAACCTGGATGCTCTGTGAGGGAAATACAATGCATGACATGAATTTGGAAAAAAACCGCAGTAAAATTCAAACTGCTTATAAAGTAAGCCCCTTCACAAAGGGTACCTGCCCAGAACCGGAGGATGCTGTGAAACGATTTGAAAGCAGGTATACTCCCATCCCCGCAGAGTACCGCTGGCTACTTTTGAACTTCGGCGGCTGCTATTTGGCGGAGCCGTGGATCTTCACACTGAAAGAGTTGGAAGAAGCCTACCCGATTTTTCAAGAGGCTTATGAGGATTACATGAGCGAATATGACCACGGCCCCACCTTTCCAATCGGAGGATTGGGTGACGGGAGTATCGTATTTATCGACTTAGAGAGCGGCAGAGTCCGGGGCTATAACTGTGACTATGCCGATCTGGAGGAGATTGCCGAGAATTTTTCCAGCCTGCTCCTGGGCCTTGTGGAACAGGCATTGGAACTGGGAAACCTGTGCAAAGAATTGTGAGGTAAGTGTATGGCAAAGGACATCAGGGAGTGCCTGCTGGAGCAGGTAGGAAAATTTCATCAGTGGCAGGAAATCACTTATCCCGGAAAAACCACCGAGGAGATCGGCGGTGCATGGGAGGTCGATTACCCTGCGTGGAATGATATATTTGATGCCTTTTGCCATGTGTTGACCCAAATGGATGCAGAAACAGCAGACAGCGTCCTACTGGATGAGATGGTCTATCTGATCGCCAGGGACAACGAAGCGGAGGGGTTTATACAGGAGACCACTTCCCATCCCCAATGGTTCGAGCGCCTCTGCCGCAGGGCCGCAGCCTCCAATGAGAGTGAGGCCAAGTGGCAGTTTGCCGCATATCTGTCAGAATGTCCGTGCAGCCAGGAAGTCAAAGACATGATCCTGGACTTCGCAAAGGACCCCAATGAATATGTAAGCCGGCGGGCACTTTTGGCGATGCCCGCTCTGCGTCCTGACTGTGTGGAGCAGTTCGCTCCTCTGTTCTGGGAGCGCAACTGTTACTCTCCTGAACTTCCGGAATACCAGCGGATCGCCGTTCTGGTTTCACTGGACGCCATCCATTCCGACCTGCTTCCACAATACTTGGAACGGGCCAAGCAGGATGGTCGGAGCTATCTGCTGGAACACGCAAAACGAATCGAAGGAGGACTTGCCATGAACGAAAAACTGTCCCGTCCCCAATTCAATCAAATGGATACAACCGAGAAGCAAACGCTGATGGAAAGCTTGGCTGATCGTTATGATATGACCTTTCTCGGTCTACATACTTTTGACCGCTGGGGCCAGAGTTGCACCACCGGCATCTTCGAGAAAGATGGTCGGGAGTTCGTCTTTGTCCCCGGCGATACCGTCACCCTGGGCTGGGAGCAGTTTGCCGTGGGACTGAATCAGGAGAGCCGGGAGGAATTGGAGTATCTGTTCCGAGAATGGGAAATGGAGCGGGACCCGGAGGAGATGATTCGGGAAAGCATGGCTCCTGTTCGGCAGGCGGCCATTGGACCCATGTTGGTGGGCCGGGAGCTGGAGGAACTCTGCTGGGAGCCGGTCAAGATGGACGATCCCAGGCTGACTGCTCACCCTGACTGGCTGAAGGAATTCCGTGATTTTGCCTGGAGTGACAGCAGCAGTCTTACCTTGCATCAGTCGGCCCGCATTGAGCGGACGGAAAAGGGCTTTCAGATCTGTATCTATAACCGCACAGACTACGATGCGCTTCTTGCCATGCTGCAAAAACAGGGCTTCTCCCTGCCCACGGCGGACGAGTGGGCCTACCTGTGTGGCGGCGGGTGTCGGACCCTGTTTCCATGGGGAGATGGGTTAGACTACTCCATGCGTCTGCACTGGTTTGAGGACATGGATGAGGATGAGAACCGGCCCTATGACATGGAGGAACCCAACTTCTTCGGCCTGTCCATCGCCTATGATCCCTATATGCGGGAAGTGGTGCAGGCTGATAGACTTACCACCTGCGGCGGTGACGGCGGATGCAATATCTGCGGTGGGCTGGGCCCATTTCTCGGTTTCCTACCCTGTTCGCCCCACTGTAAGCCGGAAGTGCAGGAGGACAATGAACTAAACGGAGATTATGACTTTTATCGGCCTATCATTCGGCTGGAGAACTATGATTGACAATAGAAGCTTGATACAAAATAAAGAAAGAGAGGTGCCGACATGGGAGCATGGGGCATAAAAGCATTAGAGCGTGACGAAGGGCTGGATGTACTGGACATCCTCAAAAATGAATATGTACCGGAGCATCCGGTAATGGATCTGGGCGAGATGATCGAACTGATGAAAGAGGAAGTCATGCTGGGATCTGACTTCTCACAAATCGACTTCCTCTTTGACAATACTGCGATGGCTCTGGCGGAGCTGTATTTCCAATGGAAGGATAACGGCAAGCTGGACTACGATCATGAAGAAGCTGTATGGGATAAAGTCACCGGTTTCACAGCATCCAAAGAAGCACTTGCTTTCCTGCTGCGGCAGCTCACCGACATCAAAAACGAGGTGCCGGACGAGGACGGCATCCGTGAGATTGTGGATCTTTGGAAGAACGAGGACAGCGGTGAGATCGCTCCTGCGTGGTTGGAACACTTGAATCAGCTCATTGATCGACTGGATTCAGAACAGGAGGCGTGACAGATGTATATCAAAAAATATTGGGGCAACTTTATTGGCGGTTCAGATGACAGTCTGAACCTTGTGGCATTTTTAGAGGATCAGAAAAAGGAGGAGATCCCCCTCAGCGAGATTTTCGCCAAGATCGGTCTGGACAAGCAGAACTGGGACTTTCGCCAAACCGTGGAGTACCTGGAGTTTACACATTCCGATGGCGTGGAAATGGACTTCCACTTCGCCATTGATGTGGTCACCGACCTGGCCGCCATCCTGCTGGAGTGCAGCGTCAGTGGCAGTGTAAACCTTCAGGATCTGGACGAGTACAACACCCCCGATCGTCGTGTCCGCATCACTGCTACGCCAGAGGAGCACGAGGCCATGGACAAGGCCCTGGCGGACTTTGCCCATGCCCCGCTGGAATACGACATCAGCGAGATGATGGGCGAGGATGAGATCACGGATATGGCTTATCAGGTGGAGATGCTGCGGAAAGAGCTGTACGAAGCCTCCGGCCGTAATCGGAACTACCATGTAAAGGCGGAAGATGTAAAACATCTGCTCCCTGACTGGGCCGGCGCCGATGGCTGTATCGCCACCAACCGTATCACGGTGGAGGGCTGCAAGATTGGCTACTGCTACCGGGAGAAGGCGGACGGCGGCTGGGACAGTGGCTGGCGCTTTACCGCCGGTGACGAGAGCGAGGCGTACATGGACGACCCCAACAATGCCGGGATCTACAAGCTGAATACGATCTGCAACGACGATCCCGACATCATTCCTCTGCTGAACACCCCCGCCCCCTGCGCCTTTGCCCGGGACGAAAACGGCGTGTTTCAGCCGGAAGTATTGGAGCCAGAAGAAATGGAGGAACCGGATATGGATATTTTAGAGCAGTGCCAGAAGTGGCATGAAAAAGGCAAATACCAAAAAATCATTGACGCGCTGGAGGCCATCCCCGCCGAGGAGCGTACCCCTGAGATGGACAGCGAGTTGGCCCGCGCCTACAACAACCTGGCTGTTCCAGAGGATCGGGAACTGTATCAGAAGGCGATTTCCTTGCTGAAACCCCATGCAGACTACTTTGCAGAAGACTACCGTTGGAACTTCCGTATGGGCTATTCCTATTACTATCTGGATCAGGAGGGCCGGGCATTGCCCTATTTCCGCAAGGCGTTGGAGAAACTTCCTGGTGATGAAGATACCCAAAAGCTCATTGATGCCTGTGAGAGTCTTATTGCCTTGCCGCAATTCTCGGAGTGCTTCCGGGAGCGGACAGAGAACTGGTGGGAAACCTTTGCCGAGATGGAAGCAGAATTGCGCCAGATGATGGATGAGGACAAAGATCACACCCGCGGCGCAGAACTCGTGGCCCAAATGGAGGAAACTCTGAATCTGGTTTTTGATGAGATCTCTTTCGAGATGGGCTTCAACGGCAAAAAGCATGAGCTGATCCTCACCCCGGAGGGTGACAAGGTCAAGCTGTTTGAGCTGGTCTACTTCCAAAAGCACGCCCCTAAGGAGGTGCTGGAGCACTGGAACATCCTGGTGGGCCGTCAGCCAATCCGAAACATCGGCCTGCGTACTGAGGATGGCTGGGACATCTCCGGGGAGGATGTGCAGATCTGGCTGGAGGAGCAGGGTGAAAACAGCTTCGCCATCTCTGCCTACTGCGAAAAGCTGCTGCCTATGCTCCGGGAGGAGGAAGGCCGGGTCTGGTGGATGCTCACCACCCTCACCGACCAGGTGCTGGGAGAGATCCCCCACATGAGATACATAGATAGCTTTGATGTGCTGGAGGAACCCAAGACAGAGCCGTCCTTCCTCCTGTCCCAGCTTCCCGACGCTCTGAAGGAGCGGGGCCTGGAACTCTCCACCGACCCGGAAGCCTATCTGGAGAGCTATCTTGGCTACAAAATGGAACCCAATGAAGATCCCGACGCCGATTGGCGGCTGGATGTAATGGCCGGTTCCACCTGCTGTGTGCCGCTCATCAACGGCTACTTGAACGCCGACAATGACTTTATGGACGATCTTCATGCCGACGGCGCGGTAGCGGGCTTCTTCTGCTATCCTCTGGATACTCTGCGGGAGGAGGAAGGAACGGATAAGATTTTCGACTTCCGGGACAAGCTGGAAGAAGTGTTCACCACCGGCGACGGCCCGGAGGTTCTCACCCTCACCGGCGGAGCCACCGGCCTCTACTGCGGCTATGTGGACTTCATCGCCTGGGACATCCGAGAGGCGCTGAACATGGCGAAAGAGTTCTTTGAAGGCACGGACATCCCATGGGCCATCTTCCACACCTTCCGCCGTGAAGCCGGTTCTGTACCCCTAAAGCAACAAGATGATGGGACAGAAACTGAGAATCAGGATGACGAGTTGGACGAAACGCTGACGGGCATGGACTATATTCCTTACACCCAACAGAACGCCGAAGCATTCTTCGCTCAGCTGGAGCAGTGGAACGACGAAGACGAGTACACCCGCTGTATCCAGGCACTGAATGCCATCCCGGAGAACTGGAGGAACTACCGCACCGCCTACGCCCTGGCCCGTGCACTGGAGAACTACGCCATCATCGGGGACCATGACGAAGGTACTTTGAAATCCAAGGGAGACAAAGCCCTTCTGAGGGCCATTGAGGTGCTGGAGTCCGTCCGGGAGGAAGGCCAGGACAAGGCGGAGTGGAATATGCGGATGGCCTATGGCTATCAGTATCTCTACGGCCAGGAGGAAAAGGCCATTCCCTACGCCCAGCGGTGGGCAGAGCTGGACCCAGAGGATGAAAATGCCCCGGCGGTAATTCGGGAGTGTAAGGCGGAGATCCGGAAACGCCAGTGCAGCCGGAAAAAGAAGGCCAAATTCGTGCCTGGTGATACTCCATTTGAGGGCTTCGACCTCACCAACTTCTGGGATGATAATTGGTATGCACTGAAAGAATATGTCAGTGATCCGCCTTCCGATGAGCTGATTGCCAGCGTGGAGGAGGAACTGGGCTACAAGCTGCCCGCCGCCTACATCTGGCTGATGAAGCAGCACAACGGCGGCATTCCGGTGAATACCTGCTATCCCTGTGATGAGCCCACCTGTTGGGCAGAGGACCATGTGGCCATCACCGGCATTTTCGGCATCGGACGAGAAAAGAGCTGCTCCCTCTGTGGAGAGCTGGGCAGTCAGTTTATGATCGATGAGTGGGAGTATCCTGCCATCGGTGTGGCCATCTGTGACTGTCCAAGCGCCGGACACGATATGATTTTCCTGGACTACCGGGATTGCGGTCCCCAGGGAGAGCCTGCGGTAGTCCATGTGGATCAGGAAAACGACTATAAGATCACCCATCTGGCAGACAGCTTTGAGGAGTTCATCCGCGGACTGGAGCATGAATCCTTGTATGATCCGGATGAAGACGTAGAGGATCTTGAGGATGACGCCGACGAGGAGGAAACCGACCATAAGGGTTCCTTTGCCGGATCTGTGCTCCTCTCCAAAGCAGAGTGGGACAAGGAGCAGTTGATCCGAGATCTGCGGGAAGAATGGGGCATCGTAGATGAGGAGCCGGATGAGGGCGACGAAGATGTTGAGAACAGCGATGACGCTGTGGTAATGCGGGTCGGCAATATGATGCTGATCGTGACACTCTTCCACGGTCACATCCCGGACAATGAAGCGGAGATCAACGCCGAAAACAACTATATGTGGCCAGAGGCCGTAGAAGTGGCCAAAGCACACAAGGCCCATATCATGGTGGCTGTGTTAGGCGAGGAGGAAAAACTGCTGGAACGAGGTAAGCTGTTCACCAAG
This sequence comes from Lachnospiraceae bacterium, assembly GCA_025758065.1. Lineage (NCBI taxonomy): Bacteria > Bacillati > Bacillota > Clostridia > Lachnospirales > Lachnospiraceae > Lachnospiraceae bacterium. The sequence goes on along the minus strand of CP107199.1, from coordinate 867,855 downwards.
GCGATGGCAGTGTGCTGCAAGCAGAAATACGCCACCGGTGTCTATACCAGCGGTGTGGTATTTGAGCCTCGTTTCTATGAGGGCCTTGCATATATGATAAAAGAGGACGAACTGCCCATCTTCAACTGGATCTGGTTCGGCCTGTACCGGAGCGAGGGTGGCCTGAACGGCTACACCTACGGCATGGATGTGTTTGGCAAGGAGGAAATGGAAGTGCTGAACACCGACGCCGAGCCGGAGGAACTGCGAGACTTTTTGGCAAGCCTTGCCTCCTATGTGCTGGCGTGTGATGTGACGCTGCAAGACGGCGAGACTATCGGCTTTTCTGCGGACGATAAGCACACGATCACCCGCAGCCCCGGCGTCTCTCTGCCAGAAGAACAGATGACCCTGAAGATCGGTTACGAGCCTATAAAGGGAGATCCGGAGGATGACAGTTGCGACCACTCAGACAATGAGGACACGCAGGATGAGGAAGAATTCAGTAATCCCGAAGTCTACACCGAGGAGGAGATGGAGGCCGTCGAGGGACACATCCAGCAGTATTTCGGCAAGTTTGAGAATGTATTCCACGAGATCGTTTCCCCGGACATCCATGTGGACATCTGCATGGTGCCGCCCACTGAGGAGCGGGACTATTACACCTTGGTCACCATGGGCATGGGCGCCCACCGGATGAATGTGCCAAAGGAACTGGCGGAGTACAAGCTGGAGCGGGCAGAGCTGGCCATTGCCCTGCCTGCGGACTGGAAGCTGGATCAGGAGTCCATGAAAGACGAAAAGTGGTACTGGCCCATCCGCCTGCTGAAATCCTTGGCTCGTCTGCCCATTGCCAGTGATACCTGGCTGGGCTTCGGTCATACCATGGACAATGAGGAGGACTTTGCAGAAAACACGAAGCTGTGCGCCGCCATTCTGACCGGCCCCCAGGGTACGAAGGACGGCAGCGAGGTCTGCACTCTGCCGGGCGGCGAGGAGGTCAACTTCTATCAGGTCATTCCGCTTTATGAGGACGAGTTGGACTATAAACTGGAACATGATGTAGACGCTCTGCTGGACAAGATGGCGGGGATCAGCTTTGTGGTGAACCCCACCCGCCAGGATGCAATCACCCGTGGCACCCTTTCCAATGATGATTTTGACGGTGAGATGGACGATGCTTCCTATCATATCGAGAGCATTGAGGAGAAGGAACTGCCTATTGACCCCATCAATGCTTATAACCACATGGCCATCTACCTGCGCTGGTGTATGGAGCACGACCTGATGAGCGAGGACTTCTTGAAAGAATACAGCGAAGTGACCAAACAGGTCAAAGCTGATCCTGCCAATGTGGATCTGAGGGAGTTTATCCGGGATGAGCTGGACGGCTGTCTGTTCTCTGTGCTGTTCAATCAGCAAGGCCGTGCCTTTGCAGGCTATTACTACGGAGAGGGCGACAGCCCCTACTATCCTGCCGATGTTGACGACAACGCCCTCCGCTTCTTCGGCCCGGAGCGGTATCACTCTGATGAGTTCCAGGATGAAGCCTACCTGTTCATCCCCTTTGACGAGGACTACTATCAGGCTATGGCAGAGGTGATCGAAGAACGCTTTGAAAACTGGCAGGGACAGGACTTCGACGAGGACACGCTGGAGCCTTCCGAGGTGGCTCATGCCATCATGGAGTATCTGGACTGCGAGTGTACCTATTTCCCGTCCATGGCAGATGATGACCCCATCATGTCAGCATACAGCTACGCCCAGCGGCTGGGGATACGGGAAGGCTTTGTTCCCGTGCTTATCCAGGCGGATGATGAAACGCTGTTGGAGTGTCTGGTAATGAACGCCGATCCGGAGCATGATGCGGACTTCTATGAATTTGACCTCAAAACGGTAACGGAGTATCGGAAGAAGATGCTCTCCGCTCCCGTCAAAGATGGAAAGGCGGTTTTGGAGGAATTGACCGGCCAGCGTAAGGAAGAAGCCGAGGACGATGATCTGGACTGGGAGGAGGAAGTCCTGGGCGAGATGGAGGGCGGAGAACCCAACGACCGCTTCGCAAACTATTGGAACGATGATACCGGAATGACATATCCGCTCATTCTGGCTAAAATTCCGGTAAAGAACCCCTGGGAGATCTTCGCCTACCTGCCCTTTGGAAATTGGAATGAGTGTCCCGACACACCGGACCTGATGGCAGTGGCGAAATACTGGTTCGAGCAACATGGTGCCATCCCTGCCGCCATGAGCCACGATGAATTGGAGTTTGAACTTCCAACTCCGATTTCCAAGGAAAGAGCTATGGAGGTGGCTGTGGAGCAATATGGTTTCTGCCCAGATCTGGATCAGAATGAGGATGGAAGCATTGGCTCCTTGGCAGCTGTCCTGTGGCAGTCCACCGTCTGGTATTTCTGGTGGGATTGATGGGAGGTGCGACCAATGACAGAATATCAAAAAACCTATATCGAACTAAAAAAACAGTTTGTTGCGACCAATGAAGGTCCGGACAGTGTCCGCGCTCTATATACCTTCAAGGAAGAACTTGAGCAGAGTGAGGATCAGCAGGCCAAAGAAGTGCTGGTGGATGTGTATGATCTACTGGACTTCAAAAAGGATGCCTATGAACTGCTCTGCCAAATCGGAAATCGTTCCGATAAAAAGACCCTCAAGCGGCTGGGCACGCTGAAGGACTATGCGGACAACTGGGGCAATCATTATGCTCTCCCCAAGCCCAAAACGCCGGAGGAAAAGCAGAAAGAGAAGGAACGGCAGGCCCAGCTGGGCCTGCCCGCCTTCCGGTATCACCCAAACCCTCTGGAAACTGGGGCTTTTGAGGAATCCGCAGACGGCGTTGTCTGCGACTGCTGTGGCAAGACGACCCATATTTTCTATACCAATCCGTTCTTTTCAGTGGAGGATATTGCATATCTGTGCCCAGAGTGCATCGCCAACGGCGAAGCAGCCCGGAAATATGACGGTAGTTTTCAAGATGATTTCTCTGTGGACGATGGTGTAGACGATCCGGAGAAGCTGGACGAGTTGATCCACCGCACCCCCGGCTACTCCGGCTGGCAGCAGGAATACTGGCGCGCCCATTGTGGTGACTATTGCGCCTATTTGGGTAATGTGGGAGCCAGAGAACTGCGGGCACTGGGTGTGCTGGAGGAGGTGCTGGACGACCCCATGTGGGACGAGGAGCAGAAGGGAATGATCCGGGAATCCGTCAATGGCGGGCATCTGCAATGCTATCTGTTCCAGTGCCTCCACTGTGGAAAGCACCTGGTCTGGATGGATTTTGATTGAGGTGGCAACATGGAGAAGAAGGATTTTCCCAAGGGAACCAAGCCCCGTGAGATCTTCGTCTATACCTGTGAGCGGATCGCGGAGCCTTTGATCCCGCTGGGCTACAAATACCGCAAGAGCAAAAATGACATCTACAAAAAAGACGGCATCTTTGTGTTCTCCTTTTACTTTTCCCCCTCCATCCGCTTTGGCTCCACCACTTTTACTGCCTTCTTCGATGTGAGTTCCCCGGTGATTGCCCAGTGGCGCAGTGAGCAGGAAGGGACGGAGGAAACCTATGATGGTATCGTGGGTACCTCCATCGCCCGGCTGACCCACCGGTATGATGACTTCCCCCGCTATGAGGTATCTACTCTGCTGGAGCGGGAACGCTCTATCCAGGAAATTTCCGGGCAGATCCAGGACTATGCACTACCATTCTTTGCCCGGTTTTCCAATCTGCCCAAGCTGCTGGACGATGTGGAACAGGAGGGGTTCTTCCCCCATCGGAAGGGGTTCGATGTCCCTAAGCGGAATCGGGAGTTCATCGAATGCTTCCGGGAGTATCTCCAAAAGCAGTAGGAATCAGCAGAAAGGAAACAACACCTATGTCAAACAGTAGAGTATCCACTTGGAGTGGAATCCGGAACAAATTGGAGAATGACTATCTGTGTCCGGCGCTCCGGGGCCACATCCAGTATTTTGCCACCAGTTACAGCAAAAGCGCCGACCATGAGGGCCGGGCAGCCATCCGCATGGACGGTGTGGAAGTACTGCGGAGCAACTACTACATCTATTTTGAGAATGTGTGGACGAAATTCACGCAGCTCAGGTCAACAACCATGAAAGACTGTGACTCCACAAAGGAGGCAATCAACCTTTCTCATGCTCATGCACTGGAGCAGGGCACCTTTGACCAAAAGGTGTTCTATGAGGCGTTTGGTATCTTTGACAACCAGAGCATTGAGAAAAGCCTTGTCAGCGAGAATCCTCTTGTCCGCATCTTTGCTCTCCTGGATCGAAGGCTGGGAAAGCGCCGCCTGCTGGCTTTGGAGGAATCCATGGAGCAGGAGCTGGACTGGGTGCGGGCCTTCTATGTGACCCGGATGCAGGCAGAAGGGCTGATGGACAGAGAATAACGAGGGTTAGGAGAATTGTGCAGCATGAATTTTTCGGATATTGTCCAAGGTGAAGACGGTTTTTTGGTAGAACTGCGTTGTAATAACACATTTCAGGTGCAGTTGTTTGGAAAAATAAAAGCTTATCTTCTTGAAAATCAACCAGCATGGAAGGCAGCAGGAGCGATCCCTATTCCCGATGCAGTTGCTATGTTCAATCTGATTGACCAGCTGGCTGGTGGAAATCGGTATTGGAGCGAGGAAACAGGACGCCAGGCAGAAGATGCTCTTTTTGAATTACAGGAAATAATCGATTCGTTAGAGGAAACATAATTTCGGTGAGGAGGAATCACCATGTCACAGATCGCATTCTTTTATCTTCTCAAAGACAACCAGCGGAAGGAATTGTCCAACGGCGATTGCTCCGGCGCGGTCTATATGGCCATCTGGGACTGGTGTGAGAGCGAGCTGGATCTGGATGTCCGTTTTCCTGCTCCCCAAACGGAGGACACCTTGGACTGCGCTCTGCTGGAGGGAGAGATGGCGTCTAATGTGCTGGCAGCTCTGCGGGAGCAGGACCTCCCAGAGCTGGCCGCTGAAATTGCCCCAGACTGGGATCTGCCCACCGAGGCGGTGCAAAGCGGACTGGAAACGCTGCGCTCCCACCTGGAGCTGGTGCAGGGCGACGCTGCCCTGCTGTATGAAATGATATAGACAGAAAAGGAGAAAAACTTATGGGACTTGACATTTATGCCGGGACGCTGACCCGGTACTATTCTCACAACTGGAAAACTGTTGTTCAGCAGTGGGCAGAGGAAAACGGATATACCTTCAACCGGATTACGCCGGATGGAGAACCTGCTGACAACGAGGAGGAGCTGTCCCCGGCCGAGGTTCAGGCGGCAGTGGAGGACTGGCGAGATCAGATCTTAACCGCCATTTCCCAGCCGAACCAGCCGCCCTACACTCCATGGCCGGAGGACAACGAGCGGCCCTATTACACCGATAAGCCGGATTGGGATGCCTTCGGTGCTATGCTGCTGGTAGCCGCCTGTCATACATACGAGGAACCGGTGCCTCCCACCATGGAGAAGGACTGGGACTTCGGGGAGCATCCCCTGATTGCCCGCCTTGCATCGGACGACGAGCGGGTGTGGTCCCTGTTTCGTGGGGCTACCTGGTGGCTCCCTCTTTCCGACAGCTTTCTGTTCCAAGGCCCTGTGCCCACCGATGATCAGACGATGATCGCCACCTTGGGCGGACTGCGGAAGGAGCTGGAAAAGCTGAACCAGCTGGCATGGCAGGCCGATGAGGACACCATCCTTGGCTGGGCCGATACGGAGGGCTACCCGGTAGACGGAACCGTAGACTCAGATGGACAGTACAGCAAGGCAGACAGCCCGGAACACATCCAGTATGACACCCAATCCCTTGCCAAGTTCGCCTTCTCCATGTTCTGGCGGGCCATGCGGTTTGCCGAGGAACAGCAGGTGCCCATCCTGCTTGATTATTAAAGAGAATTTGTCAGGAGGTGGAAACCAAATGAGCAATAAAGTATTCCAGCAAAATCTGGACGACAAAAAAGGCCCCCAGCCCGGTGGCCCCTATCTCATTCAGATGCTGTTCAAAGAGCCGGTAGAAATGCCGGATAAAGCAAAAATGACTGCCGTAATGGAGAAGCATATCGGATCAACAGAGTGCTTCTGTTATGATAAGAAAATGGCCGGCTTTGCCGCACAGGAGCATATTGCAGAATTCAAGGACGGAAAATGCCCGGTGCAGCTGATGGTGATGAAATGCGACAAGTTCAAGGGAAAAGGCTTTGATGCCTTTCTCATGAGCCAGATGTGGGACTGCCAGGAGGACCGGGAGCGGATCTTCCGGGAGTGTCGGTATCATGTCATAGCCACCGATATGCTGGCGGCGGCGCTTCCGGCTCTGGAGCGGGCCAACCTGGACGCCGACTTTCTTGACGCCCTGGTGGAGCTGTACCCCACCTGCGAGGCGTTCTACTTCCAGAACTGCGGCAAGCTGTTTCTGGCAGAGGATGTGCGCTCCCATCAGATCGAAGGCCCGGATCGCTTCATCCGCTTTGGCGTCAATGTCCGCTTCTTTAACATTGAGGGCACCGAAGATATGCTCATCGACACGGTGGGCATGAGCACCCTGTTCCTGCCAGACCTCCAGTACCACTTCCACGGCATGGACCCCAACTGGGTGGTAAACCACGCCTACAATGTGGCATCGTACATATTGGAGCATGATAACCCCATTCAGGATGGGGAAACCATAGACGGCGTGGCGGATGGCCAGATGTGCCGAGAGATTCAGTGGAAGTGTCAGTATGAGGACGCCCTGATCCAGCCGCCCAGAGGGGTGCTGGACATCAACATGGGGAAATATGCCTCTGGAGGACGCTGAATGAACGGCGTTGTGCTCCTGGTGGGCGGACTGCTGCTTGTGGCGGTAATCAAGCTGATTATGGATCGAAATTGGCTGGGCCTGCTTCTCTGTGTTGTTGCCCTGCTTCTGGTCTTTGGGGCTGGACACCATACAAAATAGGCCATTTTAAGAATCGAGGAGGTGAAGTATGCAGAATTCAACAAATATGCGGGTACTGGAATTGCTCCGGTTTCTCTATGAGCGGACCAATGAAAACCATCCCGCCACAGTATCTGACATCATTGCCCATCTGAATGGAAAAGGAATTCAGGCAGTGCGGCAGACTGTTTACGCGGATACCAATGCGCTGATCGATGCAGGAATTGATATTGTGGTGGTCAAGAGTACCCAAAACCAATATTTTATGGGAAGCCGCCTGTTTGAGTATCCAGAACTGAAAATGCTGACAGATGCAGTAGCTTCCTCGAAGATCATTTCTGCCAAGAAATCCGAGGAACTGGTACAGAAATTATGCCGTCTGACCAGCACACATCAGGCAGAGCAGCTTCAAAAATTTGCTGCTTTATCCAGCCGTGTCAAACCGCATAATGAAAAGGTTTACTATATCATTGATAATATCCAAACAGCGATTGGAAACCATCAGCAAATTCGGTTCCAATACTATGAATATACTCAGGAAAAAAAGAAAATCTTAAAGCACGATGGATATTATTATGTCGTAAATCCTTATGCGCTTGAATGGAAAAATGACCATTACTATTTGATTGGATTTTCTCTGAAGCATCAGAAAATTGCTCACTTCCGTGTAGATCGGCTAACAGGCGTAGAAACCCTTGAAACTTGCTTTATACCGATAGAGGGATTTGATGTAGCCTCCTATACAAACAAAATGGTGGATATGTTTACCTCAGAGTCATCGAAAGAAGTAACCCTGGTATGTGAAAGCGAACTGATGCGTGTAATCATAGACCATTATGGAGAAGATGTACCTGTTGAGAAATATGATGATGGACACTTCACAGCAAGGATTGAAGTAAACCCCAGTGGAACTTTTTATGGCTGGATATTCAAATTCAAGGGAAAAATAAAAATCCTATCCCCAAAAGAGTGCATTACAGAAATGCAGCAAATTGCTCATGAATTTATATAGCGCAAAAGAGGTGTTATTGATTTTTAACACCTCTTTTATAATGAAATTTTTACCCTTGAACTGAACAGTTGTTCGATATACAATATAAGCAAGATGTTCGCAGTTCGTCGAACAAATGAGAGGTGAATGCTGTGGGCAATATAACTTTTGGATCATTTATAGCCGAGAAACGCAAGGCGCACAAATTCAATTTACGCGATACAGCCAAGCATTTGAATATTGCTTACGGCTATCTGTGTGACATTGAACAGAGCCGCCGTCCTGCTCCCAATGGAGATTTTGTGGAACGCATCTCCGCCTTTCTGAATTTGGATAAATCAGAATATGAGTTGCTTTTGGATCTGGCTGCAAAATCACGCAATACAGTATCTGCTGATTTGCCAGACTATATCATGGAAAAAGATATTGTTCGGGCAGCCTTGCGTGTGGCAAAAGAAGTAGACGCTACCGATGAAGAATGGCAGACATTTATGAAAATGCTAAAGGAGCGTAAACGATAGGGGGGAGAGCTTTGTCAATTCCACAAATCCGTACAGAAGCAATCGAAGCGGTAGGGCGAAAAATCCTGATGGAATATGATCCCTCTCTGCTATCCGGGCAACCATGTCCTGTGCCAATCGAAACCATTATCGAGACAAAGTTTGACCTAATCCTGGAGTTTCATACACTAAGCAAAAACCCCAAGATATTAGGGGAAACCATTTTCGATGACGGTGCTGTTGTCTTATATGACCAGATACAGAGACAGTATCGAATGATTGCAGTAAGAGCCGGTACAATCTTAATTGATGAACGGCTTTGTGATCCGTCAAAATTAGGGCGGCTCCGTTTTACCTGTGCCCATGAGCTGGCTCATTGGGTACTGCATAAGAAGTTATACTCCGGTACTGGAGATGTTGCTGCGTATAACGGAAATGTTTCTTCCGACGAAAGTCATGGCATAATTGAGCGTCAGGCAGACACTCTGGCCTCTGCTCTACTAATGCCTTTACCGCAGATCAAAAAATGTTTTTACCGGCTTAGAATAGGCCGGACAGATGAACAGCTCATTGTAGAAATGGCAAATATTTTTGAGGTTTCCAAGCAAGCAATGCAGATTCGTCTAAAATCCAGGAACCTGATATAACCAAAGGGAGGAATAGAGGGAGGCACTGCCCTCTCTCACTCTCCTCTGCTATGCTATTTTGTACCTAATATGTTCGCAATATTGCGAACAAGGAGGGATGTTCTATGAGAAAAGAAAGTACAACAATCCAAAAATGTAACAGCAGGCTAACAGCTTTGGGGCTTAACAGCGACGCTGCGTTTCATAGAAGTAAGCTGATTCTAAAGATTTACCGTGATGTAGTCTGGGTTCTGAGTGAACGGGCAGAAGAATTACAAGAAACTGCTTGGATTATGGGAGAACAAGATATAGAGTCTGGCCTCTGCTATCTTGAAAATTTTGCACCAGATATTGAACTGCAAGCCTTTGAAGAAAAAGTTTGCTGCCTTGTTCAAAATCAAATGCTGGTCAATATTATTGACCGTGCACTCCTTCGGCTGAAACGGTATCCGGATCGAGGAGAACTTTACTATGAAATTTTGACTAAGCAATTCATCTATCGGTTCAACAGTACAGAGAAAGAATTGCTGGAAGAACTAAATATAGAGCGCAGTGTCTTTTATGACCGAAAACGAGAAGCCATCTATTTATTTTCTGTTTGCTTGTTTGGATATTCTATTCCAGAAGTCCTGGAGGAGCTGCCCCGACTAAATCCCGACAAATCCCCGACCTAATCCCTACTCCCTTCCGACTTCCGACCTGCTATACTTGTTATAGTGGCAGGAATGCGCTAAATTGAATACTTTTCTACATAAGGCCCGGCATTAACCGGGCTTTTTTCATTCCTGCTGCAATATGGCGGCAGGAACATGGCTGGAGGTGAAAACACTTCCGGCCTTTTTCTTTGCCCGGTATTAGGAGGCCGGTATGCGCTGGGAGGCGTACATAGCAAAATATCCATGACACCGTTCAAATTCGCTGACTACCAAGAATTTGAACGGAGGAAAGGATATGACGAGAGTATTCATTTGGAAAAATAACAGCCCACAGGAATGGGAGGAAATCAGTTTTTCAGCGTTCAGTAAGGCACGCCGCAATGGTTGCTTTACTGGGCGCTTTTTTGTTGAAACAGTCAAAATGTTCCGTGATGAAGATGACCGCATTATCATGGAATGTTCTCGCAAAGATTTTGAAAAATACCAACAGGAGGACCGCCACAGCCGCTATCTCCAGGAACATGAGAAAAGTCGCTCTATATTCCCGGCTTCTCATGTGGGAGATCGTGACGGCACAGAGGAAGGTTATCAGGATACAGATTTGTTTGTGGATGAATCTGTTGATACTGCGGAACAAGCAATTTGTAATCTTCTTATGGCCGATCTGCACCGTGCTTTGCAGCAGCTGAGTCAGAAAGAACGCTCTTTTATCTTGGATTATTACGGCATGGAAAAGCCAAGTACACTGCAATTAGCCAAAAGATATGGCATTAGTCAGCCCGCAGCTCATAAGCGTCTGAAAAAAATTGAAGAAAAAATAAAAAAGTTGGTTATAGATTTCTAAAAAAAGTGGCAGTAGCAAGTGAGAGGGAAATCCTTTCACTTGCACCTTGACAACCTCATATACGAATCATTAAGTTTGATCCTCTTTGGGCGTAATAGCCGCTACATCAGCGGTATATTTTCTGAGAGCTGCCACTCACATAACAGGCCAACCCATTTTGCTGTATAGATGATTTTGCGGTTTATCAGAAATATATCAGGCTGGAATACATCGGATGGCATCCGGTCATGGCATAACAAAGAGGGGAGCTCTCTTATAGCCATAGTCCGAGCGTGATAACAACCGTCGCAGGCCATGGGTAAGACTAAACGAAGTGAGGTGAAATTCCTGAGAAGCGGGCCAGCCACCTGCGGCTTAATGATTACCCGAATCCCTGGGGTGTCGTGGACAAGTAACGACTTTGCCAGAAGCGCAGGAGAAATATCATCGAACTCCTCACTGTAGTTTACGAGCATATCTACCATATAATCAGGATCGCAAAGGTCGTAGAGTTCTTCCAAAGCGCCCTGAATGTTTTTGGGTGTAAACATTTTTTACCTTACCTTTCCATTGATTTTTCTCTTTTTTTCTGCCATTGCTCCAAAAGCTGAATGATTTTATCCTCCATCTGCTTGTTGGTATAGGACTTCGGGAAGTATTTTCGCAACGAATCCGTTTTGAAGGTTACTCTGTCCAGCTCTCCCTTCTTGATTTCATTCATAATCTCGCACATCGCATCCAGCGTACACTCGCCCTCCTGTGCGAGCTTTTTAATTCGCTGTGCTTGCGAAAGGGAAGGAGCTGCTTGAGCATAATCCATTGCAGAAAGAAAATCCTTCTGTTCTTCACTTGCCAGATAGGAAAGCTCCACCGCAGGATTGAATTTGATCTGACCCGTATCTACCATATCCAGCAGTTCCGGAATCAGTTCGGTCAGACGGATATAACGGTGTACCTGATTTCTGCTTTCTCCTGCCTCCTGACCGACTATATCCATTGCCTGCAACTTCATCCCAACTTGGGATGAAGTTAAATCGGTGCGTTGACCTTGATGTTTAATCGCATCCAGCTTCATCTTATAAGCAAATGCTCTTTCACTCGGCAGGATACTCTCCCTCTGCAAATTCGCATCAACCATCAAAATAATGGCTGCATCATCGTCCAGGTCACGAACAATCGCAGGCATGGTTTCCTTACCCGCAAGCTCCGATGCCCGGTGCCGCCTGTGACCAGAAACGATTTCATAACCACCGTCGGGGTCAGGACGGACAATCGCAGGAGTGAGAACTCCGAAATCTCGGACGCTCTCTGCCGTTTTCATCATTTCTTCATCATCAACCACACGGAAGGGGTGTCCCTCAAAGGGGTGTAGCTCAGAAAGCGGAATTTCCTGCACACGCTCCTGCTGGGCTTCAGCTCTGGATTGATCGGTGGAGAAAATATCATCGTACCCCTTCAAGCTGATGTTTGCGCCTTTTTTCTGCATTGTTTAACACCTCCTTCGTCAGAATTTTATAGGCTTCGGCAACTTTGCCTTTGGGATCATGCTTGAAGATACTGGTTCCCTCTGCGCTGATTTCCTCTGCACGGACAGAGCGGGGAATGTCGGTCTTGTAAACCTTCAGCTTTCCGCCGTAGCTCTCCCGAATCAGATTGCTGATGTCTTTGGAGTAGTTGGTGCGGCTGTCCACCATCGTCAGAAGAATCCCTTCAATCCTCAGTTTCGGGTTGATTTGCCTCTTGACCTTGTTGATGGTTCCAAGCAGCTGTTCCAGACCCTTTGCAGGAAGGTATGCTGCCTGAACCGGTATCAGCACATTGTCGGCAGCTGCCAACGCATTGACGGTCAGCATACCCAAAGACGGCATACAGTCAAGAAGAATGTAATCATAATTCTGTTTGACTGTATCCAGGTATTGCCGGAGAATGGTTTCCCGGCTCATGGCATTGACCAGTGCTACCTCCATACCTGAGAGTTCGATGTTGGACGGCACCAAATCAACGCCCTCCGGATGATGAAGAATCCCTTCATCGGGAGTAATAGGGTTTTCCATCATAATCTTTCCCATCAGATCGGAAAGTGTCGGAGACAGATCATCCGGGCAGGGATTGCCCAAACTGACCGTCAGGGAAGCCTGGGGATCGGTGTCTACCAGAAGCACCTTTTTTCCTTCAAGAGCCAAGCCAACGCCCAGATTCTCGGTGGTGGTGGTCTTTCCAGTGCCTCCTTTCTGATTGACCACCGCAATGATGGTTGCTTTTTTCGACATTTATCGTCACTCTCCTTCCTCTCGCTTCATTTTCAATTTCTTAAATCCTCCTTCCAAATATCCGTGTGACATATCGTGCCGAACAAGAGCATCGTAGTAGGTGTCTATTGTCGTCGGCGCATTGTATATCGTAGTCAGCATATACTGACGGATATTTCTAATCTTTGTGGTGTTCTCCTTGAAGCAGTCCATAACATATCGAATGTGTTCGGCATTCAGTTTCATAAACCGACTGCGGACAATTTCTGCCGGACGCTCCTCTGCACCAATGCGAATCAACGGTCGCTTCGTGCAAACTGTTTCAACGATCAACTCCAGAATGTTATCCAGCATTTCGGAATCGTAAGGGTAATCCTTCTTCAACAAATCCATACTGAGCTGATCCGAGAAATAATCAAAGTATTCTTGATACCGGTCATTCTCGTCCATCATTCCACCATTTCCGGAAGGAAAGATAGAATCAGTATCACTAAATTCAGTATTTTTAATATCAGTATTATTACATTGTGATTTCGGAAGTTCTTGAGTTGTGATTTCCATTGTTCCAGAATTGTGATTTTCACAATTCAAGAGTTGTGAATCCACAGCAGAGATAAAGTTCTTCACATAGATCAGGTTGGGCTTTCCCAAACCCTGGCGCTTACGTTCAATCAATCCTGCTTTCTTCTCAAGTTCACTGAGCAGCTTGATAGCCTTTTGTTCAGCACAGTTCAGAGCCATCTTCGCTTCGTCGATTGTAAAAATGATATACACTCTACCGTTTTTATCTATCCAACCATTCTTGGCAGACAGGCTCATGCGGTCAAGCAAAATGCCATACAGCATCTTGGCATCGGCAGAAATATTCCAGAACCTCTCGTTCGTGAACAACACCTTCGGAACTCGATAGAATGTGAATAGATCGGATTGCTGACCGTAAAAATAATCAAAACTCACACGGCTTCACCACCTTCTTTCTGCGGAAAACTTTCTGTTGTCAGCGGAATGCTGCGGAAAGTCGTATCCGTCTTTTCGTAAGGACATCGGGCAAAATAGTAGAAGCGGTATTCCTGTTCATACACATCCATATCAACGAAGCCCCACTTCACGCATAACCTTCTTCGTACACCAACCAATGCACGGGTGATCTCGCCCATAGGGACAGCCATCACATTCCGACTTGGGTTTCGGCGGCAAAGAGATTAAGTAGTAGCAATTATTTCTACCCAGACGGCAGCCCTTTCTGCCATTCGTCCAGAAGTAGCAGTAATGACAGTCGCTCGGCTTGTCTGCGGTATAAACAGGCTTGCTCAAATAAAACACCTCCAATCTCTTGTATTTGCCCATGGGTTTGGGCATAAAAAAAGAGCGCCTATCCATCCCCAATGCGGGGCAAATAGACGCTCTATGTACATAACGATATTTAATTTTATCTGCTATAACTGCATGGTATTCAAAACATCCGCCTTTTTTGATTAGCTGGATTTTTGGCACGATTTTGGGGCTGATTAGCAGGAAGGGCATTTTCATTAGCAAGAACAGCCCGTTTTCTGCTAAAAATTAGCTGGCGATTTTGTCTTATAACAACCGTTCGATTCTGGAGGGGTTGTCAAAAATCAAATTTTGGAGTAGAATTTTATCTCATACAGTGAAAGAGCTTTTTCGTAGCTTTTTATATAAGAAAAGCCGAAAACCCTTGAAAACAAAGGCTTTCGGCGTTGTTCACTGGCGTCCATAAGAGGATTTGAACCTCCGACCCCACGCTTAGGAGGCGTGTGCTCTATCCAGCTGAGCTATATGGACGTGTCTGATATATGATTATAGCCCGATCAAAGTCGAACTGCAATCCCTTATTTAGTTTTTTTTGAGGTGGCCGTTGTAACGCAACCTTAGGAGGGGGACGCTCTATCCTGCTGAGCTATTGACGCAAATATAATATAAAATAAAATTGAAATACAATCCTTAGATATTTTAACCTTTTTCCATGAAAAATGCAAGTCTTTTATGTATACAAAAACGCCCCCGCATATGCGGGGGCAAAACATATAGGAAAATTCATTTAACACAACATATCATTTACACCAAAATCAACAAGTCCCTGCATCCAGATCTGACCCTTAAAACGTCTGCCAGGTGCCGGTTCACCTAAAAGGTCGGCTTTGTTGATGGCAACAGTAAATACCATATCATTGCATTCTACACGCAGACGGTAGATTTCTTCTTTTGTCAGTTCATTTTCCACCAGGTTTACGCTTAAGATATTTCCGATAATGGAATACTGGTCGCATTCAATGCCGCTTGGCATAAAGCTGGTTTCGATAATAGAGTACATATCCTCTTTTATAATACGCCTTGTGACCATTGAATACAGATCCATATCCTCTACAGTCAGGGTTTCAATAGCGTCCGTATCACCCCGGCGGGCAGCTTCTAAGAGATTTCCTCGTTTTCTGGCGGCCTGTTTCAGGTCGGCAGCCTGCTTGGGAGTCTTTTTTACTGGCAGCAAGACCTTTCCCTGGGAAGCAAGTCCGGACAGGCATATATTTTTTGCCAGTACCGGAAGTCGCTTTGACCGGCGGCTTCTATATTCTATGGAATTAGTTATATAAAAGATAAGGGAAATGCCTACGCGGTATTCATCTAAAAGGCCGGCATAGGTTTCACGTTCAGCATGGCGCTGGATGGAACATTCAGCAGAAGATGAAATATCGCTGCCGGTTACATAAGGGAATGCATATTCCCGTTTAAAAGTTCCTTTTTCTGTCATCTGACCGATCATGACGATCCCCATTCCCGGTGCCAGTTCCGCACGGAGCTCATAAAGACCGGGGTGGTCGTTTCTTTCCAATACAGCCGTTTTTGTAGCTGTTTTTGCCAGCTTTCGCATGATCTTATCTATTTCCAGGTCACTGTCGCAGCCGCTAAATCCTATGGTGCGCATAAATTTGTGCATTTCCTTCACCCTCTTTCTCTAAGTCTGTTCAGCTACTAAATGTTTTTTCGCTTTATTATAGCCTACTTTATAAGAGATTACCAGAGATTTTTCAAAGAAATAGGAATGCCGGTCTGTTCAGCGTTGTTGTGACAGATTTTGGTGATCAGATCAATCCCATTAATTTTGGTACACCTAATGACAGTGCAGGAATATAGGTAACAGCTAAAAGAAGAAGGAACAGCACTGCAAAATAAGGAAGCAGGGTCTTGGTAACGTCTTCAATACTGATCTTACTGATCCCGCAGCCTACAAACAGAACAGAACCTACAGGAGGTGTGATGTTTCCAAGGCACATGTTGAAGATCAGCATAACACCGAACTGGATATCGCTCATACCAAGGCTTTGTGCGATCGGCAGAAAGATCGGTGTGAAAATAAGGATCGCAGGAGTAATATCCATGAACATGCCAACTACCATCAGGATCACATTCATCAGGAAAAAGATCACATACTTGTTAGTTGAAATGGACATAATTCCGTTAGAGATAGCTGCCGGGATCCCGGAGTATGCCATTACAAAGGACATGGCAGAGGAGGCAGAGATCAGAAACAGGATGATGCCGCTGGTGCAGGCACTGCTTACTAAAATCTTCATGAAAGATTTTACAGTAATGCTGCGGTAGCAGACAGAAAGGATCAGGCAGTAAAGCACACAGATACCTGCACCTTCTGTAGCAGTAAAGATACCAGCTACAATACCACCGATAACAATGATAATAAGAAGCAGACTTGGGATAGCTTCCAATGTTACTTTAAGAGCTTCCTTCATCGGTGTCTTTCCAGAGGTAGGATATTTATGCTTTTTGGCATAAATAAAAGCTACGACCATGGAACCAACTCCCATGAGGATACCGGGAATATAACCAGCCATGAATAAGGTGGAAATGGATACACCGCCTGCTACTGTGGAATATACGATAAATGCACTGGTAGGCGGGATCAGAAGGCCTGTAGGAGCAGAAGCAATATTAACAGCAGTTGCAAATGCAGGATCGTAGCCTTCATCCTTCTGGATCGGGTAAATACAGCCGCCCATAGCAGATGCAGCAGCAACAGAAGAACCGGAGAGGGCACCAAAAAGCATGTTTCCTACAATGTTGGCCTGTGCCAGTGAACCTGGGATCCAGCCTACAAAAATCTTGGCAAAATTTACAAGACGTCTTGCAATACCGCCGTTATTCATAATGTTTCCTGCAAGGATGAACAGTGGGATGGCAAGCAGAGAAAAGCTTTCAACACCGCTGTTCATTTTCTGCATGGTGATAAACGTGATCTGATCCCATGAAAGAGAAGACATGGCAGCAACGATCGATGCGATCACGATGCTTACGGAAATGGGGCAGCTTAAAAAAAGCAGGATTCCAAAAACTGCAAACAAGATAACCGTTGTAAGTCCGATACTCATGATTCATTTCCTCCTTCAATATCAATGGCAGTTCCGGTTACATCTTCATAAATATTAATAATCTGAGCCAGAATGATAAATAATCCTGATATAGGAGCCATAGCATATACCAGGCTTCTTGGGATACCAAGAAGTGCAGAAAATACCTTCTGTGCACTTAAAGCCAGCTTAAAGCCACCGATGGTAATAACAAAAATAGAAAAGATCAGGATCAAGATATCAATAAGAGTCATTAAAATCCGTTTTCCGGAAGGACTTAAGCTGTCACGAACCAGTATCAGACACATATGCTCTCTTGTAATGAAAGCATAGGCAGCACCGATAAAGCTGGTCCAGATCAGGAAATAACGGACAAGTTCTTCTGTAAATGCAGCCGGGCTATTTAAAATATATCTTGTAAATACCTGATATAATACCAGCAGTGTCATAATGGATAAAAGGACAGTAGCAATACCGGCTAACAGGCGGGTCATCCATTTTTTGATCAGCGATAAAAATTCTTTCATGACGGTCCTCCTTATTCTACAGAATCAATAATATCAAGAAGCTTTTTAACACCTGGATACTGCGCACAGTAATCGTCGATCATACCGCTTGTAGCTTCACGGAAGGCTTCTTTGTCTACATCATTGACAAATTCAACACCCATTGTAGTTTTAGCTTCTTCGATCGCCTGCTGGATCGCACTGTCCCAGGCAATTTTATGGCTTTCTGTGGATTCACGGGCTGCTTCAAGAATGATCTGCTGATCCTCAGGGCTGATGTTTTTCCATACCTTGGAACTCATGACCATAACATCAGGGATCATGGCATGCTGGTCAGTGGAGTATACCTTGCAGATCTCACCGTGTTTACCGGTAGTAAGGGCAGTTTCATTATTTTCAGTTCCATCGATAATACCGGTCTGTAAAGAAGTATAAACATCACCATAAGACATAGCTACCGGGATGCCTCCAAGAGCCTTCATCATGTCTGTCTGGGATTTCATATCTTGGACACGGATTTTTAATCCCTTCAGATCCTCCGGCTTACGGATGGCTTTATTTTTCGTATAGAAGGAGCGTGCTCCGGAAGTATAATAAGTCAGTGTTACAAAGCCGTCATTTTCGGAAGAAAGGAAGAAATCATGCATCTGGCTGGAATCCATGACATGATAAAAATCTTCTGTGCTGTCAAAAATATAAGGAAGTCCGAATGCGTGGTAGGATTCATTATAAGTTGCAAGACCAGGAGCAGACACCTTTGTCATGGAGATAACACCGGACATCAGCTGTTCCATGTTTTCATTTTCAGATCCTAACTGGCCATTTGGGAAGATCTGGATCTGTATCCTTCCATCGGTGCGTTCTTTTACTTTCTCAGCAAACTCTGTCATTGCAATATGGACTGTATGGGTTTCGCTAAGGCCGTGGGCAAGTGTAAGCACCATCGGGTTTTCCGGTGTAGCTTCTGCACTGGTTTTTACTCCGCTTTGAGCGCAGCCTGTAAGACTGAACAGGGCCAGTCCTACAGCGGCTGCAATTGCTGCCAATTTTTTCATCGTATTTTATCCCCTTTCTATGTTGCATTATTACATGCCGATCAGGTCAAACTGTTCAAAGGAAACTACAACCTGATGATCCTTTTTAGGATTCAGGTATTTTACCTGTACGGATTTTAAAGTCTGGCTGTAATACCAGCCGCATTCAGCCTCTTCAAATTTTCTTCTGTGAAGGAAATGAGGGATTTCTTTTCCATCTACAGTTACCCAGTATGGGGCTTTTTCGCGGTGGATCATATCTAAAGCCATAGTTTCTACAGAAGTAACATAGGAACCTTCCTGTTTAAAGGTGAGAACGGTGCGCTCCCCAGCAGTCATGGAAATAAAAGTCTTTAAGTAACAGCCCTTTTCATAATCCATAGAAACACCGTCATCTTCATATAAGGTAAAGGAACCATCGCAGTCAGGAGAGCAGAGAATGGAAATTCCTGAAGGCTGCTCAGTCATAAGATTCTTCATCTGGTTGGAAGCCATAGGAATGATGGCGCCGCCTTTTACAAACAGAGGGATACTTCCAAAATCTACAGGAAGTTCAATGGTCTGTCCGCCGCTATATGGAGTTCTTGTATAAAAATCATAGAAGGTATTTCCTTCCGGCAGATAAACCTTGCGGGTTTTTGCGCCTTTTTCTACTACATTTGCTACCAGCAGGGAATCACCAAACATAAAGTCTACGCCTTCCTCGTAACATTTAGGGTCATTCTGGAACGCACTGCACATTGCCTCCATAATAGGAAGTCCGGTTTCATGTGCACGTTCCATTAAGGAATACAGATAAGGGAACAGGCGGTAGCGGAATTTAATAGCAGTTCTGATATATTCCGTACAGTTGCTGTACATCCATGGTTCGGTGACTGTATTGTCAATATTGGTAGAATGGATAGAGAAACGAGGCTGGAAAATACCATTCTGGATCCATCTGACTAACAGCTCAGCTTCCGGGGAAACTCCATAGAAGCCGCCAATGTCGCATCCCTGGTTTGCAACGCCGGATAAGCCCATACCAAGGATGGTAGCAATATTATATTTCAAAGAATCCCAGCAGGTTAAATTGTCACCTGCCCAGGTCTGCGCATAACGCTGGATACCTGCATGACCGGAACGGCATACTACGTAAGGACGGGTATTATCAAAGGTTTCATGAACTGCTTCATTGGTGATCTGGCACATAATATTGGACATAACAGATTTTAACTGTCCAATGGTACCGCCTTTTCCTTCAAAAGAGCAGCGGCAGTCCTTGTCAACCATGCTATCATATTCACAGTTATCGTTCCAGACAGAGCTGGTACCGTAGTCAAGGACATTTTCCTTTAACATTTCCTTCCAGTTATCTCTGGTTTTCTGGCTGGTAAAATCTACAAACATACCCTTGCCGCCCCACCAGGTTCCAATACCAGGTTCTTCTGTTTCGCTGGCTTTAACAAACATTCCTTTTGCCTTCATTTCTTCCAGCTTTGGATGGATCAGGAGAATACCAGGTTTTACGTTTGGTGAAACGCAGACGCCTCTCTTTTTCATCTGGGCAAAAAAGTCTTTTGGATCTTTAAAACGTTTTTTATTCCATGTAAATACACAACGCTTGATGCCCTGTTCAGTTTCAATGGCACAGTAGCCGGAAGAGAGCTGGAAACCATCTACAGGGATATCTTCTTCTTTAGTAGTATCGATAAATTCTTCAATGGCATCATCACAGTCTGCATCCAGTTCAGGATAATACATGGAAGATCCAAGATATCCTAAAGCATATTTGGGAAGCATGGCAGACTTTCCGGTCAGATCTGTATAACGTTCTACAACCTGGCGCATAGCAGGTCCTTCAATAAGGAAAAGGTCGATATCTCCGCCATTTGTAGAATAGCTGCTGTAGCGGTGCCAGTAGTTGCGCTTTTCACGGCCCATATTAAAATCACATTCCCAGGTACTGTGATAAAAATATCCAACTGCTTTTTTAGTAGTCTGGTTTAATTTGATATAAAAAGGAATGTGTTTATAAAGAGAATCTGTTTCTTTTGGATCATATCCCATGGAATCCCCGGGGCTTAAAACCATGTATTTCTGCGCTTTATTTAATTCACCGCTTTTTTCACCAAAACCATAGAAGCAGTCATCGGCTTCAATCTGGCTGGTGTGGATACGGCGGTGGTTGCTGTCTTCACGGTAAGCAAGGTCCACGATATCTGCATGGATCATAGTTCCTTCTTTATCGTATACACAGATGCGGAAAGGATCTTTTTCAACTACTACCTTCAGTTCTTTTCCCTGGATCACTGCCTGATCTGCTCCATCTTCTAAAATTGCATCGGCAGTCTGGATCCTCTTTCTGTAATCTTTTAAGAATGTATCCATTCTGTCTTCCCAGGCGGTAGTAACAAGACTGTAGGATTCTTCTGCAAAATCCCCGTCAAATCCGGCTCTGATACGGATGATGTGATCGGTAAGAAAGAAGATACGGATTTCTGTGCAGTTTGTAGCAACAGAAAAATAATTTTCTTTCTGGGTTACGGTTGTCGCATTCATGCATATTTTCATGAATCTGTGCCTCCTTAAATATTTCCATTTACCTTGGTTTTATGGTATGATGTGTCCAAAAGAAGGACAATCAGCATTCAAGGTGTTTTTTGTACGTGATAATCACATGATAATAAAATAACACGGTCAAAACTAGACAAAAATTGCACAGTATAAGCTTATATTTTACATATCTTGCTCTGGTGTATGGAGAAAAATACATTTAATGAATGAGAGCTTTGTTATAAATACATAAAAAATGGAAAAATGATAGACAGGAGGACACAGATATGATCGATCAGGCGGGGATCCTGATGGCCCAGGGACTTGGAATAGCCAGTGAACGGATACAGGGTGTAAATGATAATATGTCCCAGTCACATTACCACGAATATTATGAGATCTATTATCTGGAAGCAGGGGAACGTTTTCATATGGTGGAAGATCAGCTTTATAAAATGGAGGCAGGGGAATTTATGATATTCCCGCCTTATGTAATGCATCATTCCTATGGAGAAGAAAATATACCGTTTAAAAGACTGCTATTGTATTTTAAGCCGGAGGAGATCCTGTGGCCATCTGTACGTGATGCATTAAAGGAAGAAAGCGGTATCTACAGGACAGATATAAAGAAACGTCAGGAAATCCACCGGGTCATGGAAGATATTTTAAAAGAACAGAAAGATCCTGGAGCTTTTCATGAAGAGTATGACCGGGGAATGTTAAATGTGCTTTTGCTGCTGATCGCAAGGGAAAAACGGCCGGAAAAGGCTCCTGGAAAGAGCAGCCGGATCGGAGAAGTGATACGTTATATCCATAGCCATTACCAGGAAGATATCAGTCTTGAAATGCTGGCACAGATGTTTTATGTCAGCCCTTATTACCTGTGCCGTGAATTTAAAAAAAGTACAAATAGTACAATTGTACGTTATATTAATGTTACACGTATTATGAATGCACAGCGGAAATTTATGGAGACCAGTAAAAATATCACAGATATAAGCAGAGAAACTGGATTTTCCAATCTGACTCATTTTAACAGGGTATTTAAGTCAGTGACTGGTATGAGCCCCTCCCAATATCGCAGACAGTTTGTAAATAAACCCATAACATCATAATACTTTCTTAAACTTTTTTAGAAATACTTTATGACTGCTTCAAACTTAGGACACAACTCTTTTGTATACTCTTTTACATAAACAAGCAGTCAGAGCTTTTTACATAGAGAAAGGACAGATACCTGTTCAGCAGAGTGAAACAGATATCCGTCCTCAAAAACAAATATAAGCCGGTGGGGTTGACAAATGGGCAGCCTTACCGGCTCAACCTAATTATACCACTCACTTTCTGAGAATCTGCTTTATGAAACAACATTTACCGGATTTCCATTAATAAAACCGTCAATATTTCCCG
Organism: Lachnospiraceae bacterium; assembly: GCA_025758065.1. Taxonomy (NCBI): domain Bacteria; kingdom Bacillati; phylum Bacillota; class Clostridia; order Lachnospirales; family Lachnospiraceae; species Lachnospiraceae bacterium. The sequence continues at coordinate 845,223 of CP107199.1, read as the reverse complement.
TTAAGATACTAAGAAGTCTCTGACGTGTCTCCAGGCCCTTCCAGCCCATGTGTGGGGTTAAGATCACATTATCCAGTGTGTATAATGGACTGTCTTTAACAGGGGGTTCTGTTTCCTGTACGTCCAGTCCGGCTCCTGCGATCTTATGATCTTTTAATGCCCGTATCAGTGCCTGTTCATCAATGAGGGCACCTCTGGAGGTGTTGATCAGGAAGGCAGTTGGTTTCATCAGCGCCAGAGTATCAGCATTGATCAGGTGTCTGGTAGCAGGTGTCAGCGGGCAGTGAAGGGAAATATAATCGCTGTTTTTCAGTACAGTTTCCAGGTCTGCATAATGTACATTTTCCTCATCATCTTTTGGGGTTCTTGTATACACGAGAATATTCATATCTAATGCTTTTGCAATTTTCATAACAGTGCGTCCAATATTTCCGGCGCCGATGATACCCAGGGTTTTTCCGTTTACCTCCACATGAGGAACCTGGAGATTTTTTGTAAAATTATCGTGGTTTTCCTTTGCCAGCATAGCCATCTGGGTCTGCATGGTGGAGCTTAAATTCAAGATCATCATAATGGCAGTGTGAGCCACACGTTCAGAGCTGTAAGCCGGGATATTACATACGGTGATGCCTTTTTCCCGTGCAGCATCCAGATCCAGGTTGTTATAACCGGTTCCCGCTTCGCAGATCAGCTTTACACTGTCTGGCAGTGCCAGGATCTGTTCTCTGCTTACAGGCATTTCCTTAGTGACAAGGATCTCTGCGTCTGCTGCACGTTCTAAAAACTGATCTGGCGTGGTATCGCTGTAGGTGACAACTTCTGGGGAAAGGACGGAAAAGTCAAGGTTTCCGTCAAAGTTCATTTTTGCTTCGTTAAAAACAACAGTCTTGTGATCCATGGATGATTCTCCTTTGTGTTATGATGTTCTCTCGGATTTTTTCTGTGCCCATTATATAACAAGTTTGGCACTATGAAAAGCTGTAGAAAACAGAAAGCGTGGTAGAACTGTAATAAAATAAAATAATAATAATAATAATTATTATTATTTTTATTGACAAGAGAATAATTATCATGTATAATACAGACATACAAAACAAAGCAACACAACAAACTATATAGAAATAAACATCGAAAAGGAGAAACGGCTATGAAAAAATATGAATGTGAACCATGTGGATATATTTACGATCCTGCAGTAGGAGATCCGGACGGAGGTATCGCTCCTGGAACTGCTTTCGAAGATATTCCTGATGACTGGGTATGCCCTATCTGCGGAATGGGAAAAGAAGTTTTTGTACCGGTAGAAGAGTAATAAACACTCCCGGAAGAATTGTCAGCTACAAAAAACGATCAGCTGCAAAAAACTATTAGTTACAAACCACAAAATACAAAAAGATTCCAGGAGAATATAATTTCAGAAATGGAGGCCAGACTATGACTTACGATTTAAATATTACCTTTGATGATAACTTAGTAACAGGAAATAATACTATTGATACCCAGCACAAAGAGCTGATCGATCGTATCAGAAACTTCGTAGTTGCCTGTCAGAACGGTGACAGCAAGGTAAAAGCGATTAAAATGCTGGATTATCTTGACGAGTACACTGACTTCCATTTCAAAGAAGAGGAAGAGCTTCAGGAAAAGGCCGGTTATCCGGAGCGTGGAAAACACCATGAAAAACATGAAGAATTTAAAAAGTCCATTCAGGAGCTGTATGAATATCTTCAGGATTATGAAGGACCTACAGATCAGTTCAGTGAACTTGTACAGAAGAATGTAGTTGACTGGCTGTTTGGACATATTAAGACATTTGACCGCTCTGTAGCAGAATTTATCTTTATGAGAGAAAATCCGGACCGGTGTTAAAATGGATCAGGGAACGCGTCGATCACGCGTTCCCTGTATTTTTTTATGACTGCAGTTTCATCACTTCATCAAATAAATCTTTATTTTCATCGATCATTTTTTCATTTCCCACCACAGCAGAAGGACTGTTCTGTAAGATCTTATGGATCAGCCTGGCAGCTGTTTTCTGGTCTTTTAAGGAACTGTTTCTGATATCTGTTATCATTTTATTGATATGATCCGTTGAAATACCAAATAATCTGCGGCGCAGGAAACGCATCCGGCCGTTTAACATGCCGGAAGGGGGCAGTGCCTGGGCATAGGCGCTTAAAATATAGCCACGCAGATCCTCTTTACTGATGGCCAGATCCTCAAGCTGTTCTCCGGCAGAGGCGAAGGTTTCAAGAGTAGAACGGATCTGTGAGTCAGAAGTGCTCCATAAGGTAAAATACTGGTTTGGAAGGAGAAAATCCACACCGCTGTCATAGGCACAGCCCTGATAACGGACGGCAGGTTTAATATATTTATCTGATGCAGCCAGGAGAAATGGCAGATGACGGCCCATAAATCCAGGAACACTGCTAAAATCACCGGTCATGCGTACTTCCTCTAAAGGACTGTCAATGGCAGCTGCACTCCTTCGGGGGCAGGCGAAGATACTGTCTGAAAGAGGTATGCCATCTGTAATTTCGTGAAGTAAGGCAAGGCGCTTTGTGCCATATTCCAGAATAGAAGTAAGGCTGTTTTCATCTGCACAGGCGAGAAATACAAGTCTGTGTTTATTCAAAATGCAGTCAGCTGTCCGGCGCAGGTTTTGGGAGATTTCTTTTGCAGCCTCTCTCATTTTTTCACTATTATTTTCCTGCTCCAGAATATCCCGTACTTCCTTTAAAAAATCATACACGCCTGGCTGGTTGAGCAGATACCTGAAGCAGCTGTCCCGCCGGATATACCGTTCTGTAAGGCTGTAAGCCAGAGAAGGTCCATTGTCAGATCTTGACATATCATAATCCGGCAGATACTTATGGATGACCCGCAAAATAGTTTCCCGGTCCTCATAATCGCAGCTCCCCATAAGCTCCAGAAGCAGCTCCAGTCCTTCCTCAAAATCCTCTGTAAGTCCATACCAGAACACGCTCATCATAGGATGACTGTTCTCACCGGCTTTTTCTTCCGGATACAGTTCATCAAAGGTGCAGTCGTAAAGCAGCTCCTGTTCCTTGTTTTTCTGCTGTTCTACAGTAAAACGGCTGGTATCCAGTTCTGTTAAAAGCATCTGATAGAGAGTCAGATAATTCCAGTCAGAAGGTGCCAGTCCACTGATATCAAAGAAAAGCTGATAGCAGCCGATCTCCTTTAGGGACACCGCACTGGAAAGGCAATGGATGCCATGTAAGACAGACTCCAGGATTTCCGGTTCCGGCTCCGGTCCGGGCAGCTCTTCCGGCTGGATGAGAAAATCCAGATTGCACTGGTCTTTCTGGTTCCAGATCTTGAAATCCTTTGTATCCTCTATTAATTTAAAGATCATTTCCTGGCTTAAAGAAGCCTTTTTCTCTTTTAAATACTGTTCCTTTTCTTTTTCTATGGCCTCCGCCAGTCCGGGCTTTGGAACAGTGGTGACAACAGCACTTAAAGCCGGGGCTAAAGCATTACCTGTCAGTCTGCGTAAAATAGACTGCCCCTTATCCTGAAGGAAGGTATTAAAACAGTTCTCATAAAGAGTAAAATACCCGGTTTTATCTGTTGTACTCCAGTACTTACCGATTTCCTCAGAAATATGGAAGCCAAGATGAGGAGCCTCTCTGGTGAGACAGTCAGAAAGCCGGTTTTCTTTCAAAACCGCATGGAACAGATCATCAGAAACCCCATTTTCATGAGCTTCCTTAAGCCCCGCCTTTACAGCAGCTAAAAAATCCTCTTCTTGTTCCGGCTTTGCATTGTGCAGGCGGAATTTCAAAGAAGGAAGGGCCGGTGCTGTATCCAGGTAAACTTCAATTACATTATTAAGGCCTTTTTCACGGGCAGACCGGTGGATGGCAGAGGTATCCTGATCCAGAATATCTGTTACCAGATCCCAGTAGACCAGATCATCTTCACTGCAGCCGGAAAGGTCGATACCATAATCAATGATCCCGTTATTATTTCCCGGATTTCCCTCATAAGCCGGACTTTCCCCTTTGCATCTGAAAAATCCCCGGTTTACCGGTTCATGGAAATAAGAAAGAAGCTCATTATCCACAGAGTCGGCTGCCGGAAACCGGGATAAATGTTCTCTGTCCAGAAAATCTAAAATCCGGGCAACATCCATTTTGCCATATAAAACGATCAGGCAGTTGGAATAACGGTAAAATTTCTTAAAACGTTCCTGGATACGTTTAAAAGAAATATCTTTATAATGAAAATGTGCACGGCCAAGCAGATGGGAAGCAGTCTGTCCTTTATAAAGAGTTTCTGCCATAAAGCTGTCTGCATTTTCCTGGATATCGGTTAAATGGCCCCAGTCTTCATTAAATACGGTTCCTTCTAAAGAAAGATCATCTTCTTCATTTTCCAGTTCATAGCGAAGCGCCTCACGCCGGAAAAAATAGTCTTCTTTTAAGGCGTCAGGTTCTTCCATGCAGCATAAAAATACATCCATCAGCTTTAACAGCTGGTCCTCACTCTGGGAACACACCGGGTAGCAGGTGTAAGTATTATCTGTAAGGCCATTCATAAAGGTAGAATAGCTTTTGCTGTCCATATCAAAGAAAATATCCCTGCTGGGATAACGGGAGCAGGAGCACAGCATCAGATGCTCTAAAATGTGGTTGCTGTCTGACTGGTCCAACTGGGGCGTGCGGTAGATCAGGTTAAAACCCAGCTCCCGGTCATCATTTTCTATATACAGGACTCTGGCGCCGCTGTAAATGTGGGAAAATTCTGTTATTTGGGCTCCCAGCATGGAAACAGTGGTCCGGTCCATTATCTTATATCCAAAAATCCCTTCGCCTTTTTCCGGCAGAGTTGTCATGTAAGATCCTCCTGAGTTTTAAGATCATTTTTTCCGGATCTATTTGTTGTGTCTCTATTCCCAATTATTTTAACACGGAGAGCCCTTTTTTACAATTTCTACAATTCGCTGAATAAATACACAAAGAAATGATAAAAATACGTTAAAATATTATCATTATCCTTTGTTGACATTTTAACAAATTAGTGGGATAATCTGTAGTGCATGCGAAAAAATACAATCGCATCTATCCCTTATAATCAATTACGAAAGGAAAGAGGTTAGTAAGATGGCAGCAAAAATCGATTTAACAAAGTATGGTATTACCGGAACCACCGAAATTGTGTACAACCCTTCTTATGAGATGTTATTTGAGGAGGAGACCAAACCAGAACTGGAAGGTTATGAAAAAGGACAGGTCAGCGAACTGGGAGCAGTTGACGTTATGACTGGCATCTATACAGGACGTTCTCCTAAAGATAAATTTATCGTTGTAGATGAGAACTCCAAGGACACTGTATGGTGGACCTCTGATGAATACAAGAATGACAACCATCCAGCATCCCAGGAAGCTTGGAAGGCTGTTAAAGAGATCGCTCAGAAGGAGCTGTCCAACAAGAAACTTTACGTTGTAGATGCATTCTGCGGCGCAAACAAGGACACTCGTATGGCAATCCGTTTTATCGTTGAAGTAGCTTGGCAGGCACATTTTGTTACCAACATGTTCATCAAGCCAACTGCTGAAGAACTGGAAAGCTTTGAGCCAGATTTCGTTGTTTACAACGCATCTAAGGCTAAAGTAGAGAACTACAAGGAATTAGGTCTGAACTCTGAGACTGCAGTTGTATTCAACATCACAAGCCGTGAGCAGGTTATCATCAATACATGGTATGGCGGCGAGATGAAGAAGGGTATGTTCTCCATGATGAACTACTATCTGCCATTAAAGGGCATCGCTTCCATGCACTGCTCCGCAAATACAGATATGAACGGTGAAAACACCGCAATCTTCTTCGGTCTGTCTGGTACAGGTAAGACCACTCTGTCTACAGATCCTAAGCGTCTGCTGATCGGTGATGATGAGCACGGCTGGGATGACAATGGCGTATTCAACTTCGAAGGCGGATGCTACGCTAAGGTTATCAACCTGGATAAGGAATCTGAACCAGATATCTATAATGCAATTAGGAGAGACGCTCTGCTTGAGAACGTTACTCTGGATGAAACAGGAAAGATCGATTTCGCTGATAAGAGCGTAACTGAGAACACCCGTGTTTCCTATCCGATCGACCACATTGAGAAGATCGTTCGCCCAGTCTCTGCAGGTCCTGCAGCAAAGAACGTTATCTTCCTGTCTGCAGATGCTTTCGGCGTACTGCCTCCAGTATCTATCCTGACACCAGAGCAGACCCAGTATTACTTCCTGTCTGGATTTACAGCTAAATTAGCTGGTACAGAGCGCGGAATCACTGAGCCTACACCTACCTTCTCTGCTTGCTTCGGCCAGGCATTCCTGGAACTGCATCCTACAAAGTATGCAGCTGAGCTGGTTAAGAAGATGGAAAAGAGCGGTGCTAAGGCATACTTAGTAAATACCGGATGGAATGGTACTGGCAAGCGTATCTCCATTAAGGATACCCGTGGTATCATCGACGCTATCTTAAGCGGCGACATCTTAAAGGCACCTACCAAGAAGATCCCTCACTTCGATTTCGAAGTACCTACCGAACTTCCAGGTGTAGATCCTGCAATCCTTGATCCACGTGACACCTACGCAGATGCAGCTGAGTGGGAGAAGAAGGCAGAGGATCTGGCAAGCAGATTCATCAAGAACTTCGCTAAGTACGAGAGCAACGAAGCTGGCAAGGCACTGGTAGCAGCTGGTCCACAGAAATAATCGAACGTAAAAAGTTTTTATAAAACTTATAAGAAAAACGCAGTTCCACAAATTCGGAACTGCGTTTTTTAAAACTCTTTTTTAAAAATCAATCTCTAATTTTCCCTGGGATAACTGATCTAACGCCTGGCGGTCCAGGATCAGATATCCCTTTTTTGTTTTCTGAAGGATATTGGCAGCGCACAATTTATTAATAACACGGAAAAGGTGCCTGTAACTGGTATCTAACAGTTCTGCACAGGTAGAGATCTTAAAAGAAAATACATTATCCTGACTGTTGGTAATAAGAAAAGAGGCAAAACGAACCTCTACCGGGTCAAGAGAGGTTATAAAATTGGAAGAATGGAGGCGCTCAGAAAGGATCTGACAGACATAACGAAGAAAATGGTTATCATTTAAAAGCTGTTCGCCATGCTTTTTCACAGAGATCCCCACACAAGTTCCTTTTGTAAGAGCCTGGACCGTGCTGATCGGTGTCTTGCCCCACAAAATAGAAGCCTCTCCCAATATAGGGGCAAGTCCATGGTAATAACACTGGGAATGAAATTTTTCAGAAATAGTATAAGTGCAGACCATGATCTCCCCTGAAGTCAGAAAATAAAGATAGTCGCTGTTATGGCCGACCTCGATCAGGAATTCCTGGGGCTGAAAGGAAAATAACTCAGCAATGGTAGAGACATCAAAAGAAAAAACATCCTGCATGTGGGATTTTTTAATATGCTCCATAAGAAGCGTTGTCTGTTGGATCTTTTCCATAAATTGGGTCCCTCCGAGAAAATATGATTTCCTTTGCTGAAATAATTATATCTGAATGATCACATTACAGATATGATAACAAAAAGGCAGATAAAATGCAAGAAACGCAAGGTTTCACAAAAACGCAATTATTTTACATAAAAATTACTGCAAAATTACCAAAAGTGGGACCTGTGTCATTGTTGATAAAAAGAGGTATATGCTATTCTGAAGTTACAAAAGATCTCGAAAGCACATGGCGATAAGAAAAAGGAGGATTCCCGGTTATGAAAAAAAGAATAATGTGTCTGGTACTTGCTGCGTCCCTCGCTGCAACGATGGCAGGATGTGGAAAACAGAATGCAGGCAGTACTGCAGAAAACAAGTCTGATGATAAGAGTGCCCACAAGATCGCACTGATTACAGATACCATTGGAACAGAACAGTTTATTCTTCAGGCTTATCATGAAATGGAAAAACTGAGCGAAGAGTATGGTTTTGAGTGGTCCAGTATTGAATGTGCAGATGCGGCACAGTGGACAGAAAATTCAGAAGCAGCTTCACATGAAGGTTATGATCTGATCATTGGACTGGGCTGGCAGGCAGCAGACTCATTTGGAACTCTGGCAGATGCCAATCCGGATATAAAATATGCAGTTATTGATACTGTATGTTCTAATGACGCAGTTACAAGTATCGGATTTAAGGAGTGGGAAGGCGCTTATGTACTGGGAACTATGATGGCAACTGCTTTCCCGGAGGAAAATAAGTTTGGTTATATCTGCTCCTATCAGACACAGGCAACTTATAAGTATCGCTACGGCTATTCCGAAGGTGTTCTGTCTGTAAATCCTGATGCCGAGTTTATGTATAATTATACAAATTCCTATGCAGATACCACACTTGCATATGAATATGCGCTTCAGCAGCAGGCAGCAGGATGCAAGATCATTATGGGCGGTGCTTCATCAAGTTCTAATGCGGGGATCTATCAGGCTGCTTTAGAACTGGCGGACCAGGGAAAGACCATTTACACCACAGGTTTAAGTATTGACCAGACAACAGAAGAAAATCCGTATATCCTGGGCGGGCTTCTGAAAAATACCAATATCTGTACAAGAAATGTTGTGGAAAATTATCTGAATGGTACCCTTGAGGGCGGTTCACAGCTCCTTGGATTAAAGGAAAATGCTTTTGGAGTAGTTTACATAACAACAGACAAAGAAAATTACCGCAATACAGACATTATCACAGATGAAGTGATCGCAGCAGGAAAAGAAGCGGCAGATAAGATCATTTCCGGTGAACTGGTAATAGAAGTACCGGAAGAAGCAGCTCATTAATGACACTGCACATGGGAGGATGGACCATATGCTATTAGAAATGAAAGATATTGTCAAGGTCTATGGCCAGGTAGTGGCTAATGACCATGTAAGCTTTTCCCTGGATAAAGGAGAGATCCTTGCTGTTGTAGGTGAAAATGGAGCCGGAAAATCTACGATTATGAAGGTCCTTTATGGAATGGAAAAAGCCACCAGCGGGGAGATCTTCTTAAATGGAGAGAAAATGCATTTTCGCAGCCCAGCTGATGCTATTGCAAAGGGAATTGGCATGGTACAGCAGCATTTTATGCTGTTTCAGACAATGACAGTTGCAGAGAATATTGTTTACAGAAATGAAAAGCATAAAGGTATTTTTTATGATAAAAATGCCAATAACCAGATAGTCTCTGAACTGGCAAAGACATATGGCCTTCAGGTCGATCCGAAAGCGGTGGTCCATGATCTTCCTGTAGGAACACAGCAGAGAGTAGAGATCTTAAAGATCCTTTATCAGAATGCGGATATCATCATTTTCGATGAGCCCAGTGCAGTTCTTACACCTCTTGAGGTAGATGAGCTTTTAAAAACCATGAGAAAACTGGCAGATATGGGAAAAAGCCTTATTATCATCACTCATAAACTGCGGGAGGTTATGGAGATTGCAGATCGCGTTGTTGTAATGCGCGCCGGCAAGGTAGTTGGTGAAACAAAAAAAGTGGACACAAGCATTGAGCAGCTGTCTTATATGATGGTTGGGCGCCAGATCCTTACCCGTCAGATACCTTCAATGCAGGCTGGAGAACGTCTTTTAGATGTACAGGATATCGTACTTCAGGATAATAGCGGAAAAAATATCCTGGATCAGTTAAGCATCCATGTAGACCGGGGAGAGATCGTAGGAATAGCAGGCGTGTCTGGAAATGGCCAGTCTGAACTGGTGCGCTGCGTGTCCGGTCTGCAGAAAGTAGACAGCGGAAAGATCCTGCTTCAGGAAAAAGATGTGACCAATGCATCTGTGCGTTCTTTCAGGGACAACGGAATGTCCTGTATTCCGGAAGACCGGTATTTCTGGGGAAGCGCGCCTGAGGCAACTCTGGAAGAAAACAGCCTGATGGGATATGAAGACAAAGAAGCGTTTTCCCATAAAGGATTACTTGATCTGAAACAGGTAAAAGCCCATGCAAAGCAGCTGATCGAAGATTATAAAGTTAAAGTGGGAAGTCCCCGACAGAAGATCCGGGAACTTTCCGGCGGAAATGCCCAGAAGCTGATCGCGGCAAGGGAAATAACTCTGGGAACCCCATTTTTGATCGCCTGTGAACCTACCAGAGGCATTGATATCGGAGCAATGGATTTTATCCACGACCGTTTGGTGGAAAAAAGAAACCAGGGCGATGGCATCCTTTTAGTTTCCAGCGAATTAAGTGAGATCATGACCCTTAGTGACCGTATCTATGTTATTTACGAAGGCCGGATCAACGGTGAGTTTGTCCGTGGCGATATTGATGAAAAGTCATTAGGACTTTTAATGGTGGGAGGTCATGTATGAAGCAGGGAAACCAAATAAAAAATATGTTGAATAAAAAAATGGAACATCTTGCCCTTCCGCTGTTTGCCATCTTCCTTGGATTTGTCATTGGAGGACTGGTGATCGCATTGTCAGGATATGATCCCTTTGCAACTATTGGCGGGATCCTGGCAGGTGGATTTGGTTCCGGTTATTATCTTTCTGCCACACTGACCCGTGCAACTCCTATCATTTTTGCAGGACTTGCAGCAGCGTTAGCCTGGGGTTCCGGATATCCAAGTATGGGAGCAGCCGGACAGATGGCTTTAGGAGCTCTTGCGTCAGCAATCACAGCAATCTACTGCCCAGGTCCTTCTATTGTAGTCTGTATTGTGTCTTTACTGGCGGGTTCTGCAGTGGGAATGGCAGTGTCATATTTTTCATCTTATATCTGTAACCGTTTTGAAATGTGGCTTTTGATCGTTACGCTGATGTTAAATTATGTGTGTGAAAATATTTGTTCCTATCTTACCACCTATGTATTTAAAGATCCTATGGCATCGGATGCATCTGCGATCCAGACACAGAAGATAACAGAAGGGATCCTTCCAAAGCTGTTTAAAGGTTATGCAGTTCATGGAGGTTTTATCCTGGCGCTTTTAGCAGTTGCAGGGATCTGGTTTATGATGCGCAGGACCAGTTTTGGTTATAAGGCAAGAATGGGTGGTCTGAATCCTCATTTTGCTGATTACGGCGGTATTTCCAGCCGGAATATGATGTTCCGCATTATGATGATCAGCGGCGCTTTGGCAGGGATCGGCGGTGCATGTGAGGTTTTAGGAAGCCGTTACCGCTATGTAGATGCAATGATCTCTTCTCCCGGTTATGCATGGACAGGCGTTATCACTACTTTAATGGCAGGACACAGTCCGTTAGGTGTACTTTTCTGCTCTATCTTTATGGCGGGAATTTCCACAGGAGGAAGTGCTATTGAACGCAGTATGGGACTCTCCTCAGATATTGTATCTATCATTTCAGGTGTTATCACACTTTTAGTTACAGCCAGATTTTCATTGAAGTTGAAGCGTAACAAAAAGCAGCAGAAGGGAGGAAAGACCAATGACAATTAATGCTACCTATATTGCTACTGTGTTAAATTCCATGATCCGTATGACATCTCCTATTTTGCTGGCTGCTTTAACGGCTGCGATCTGCAATAAGGTAAAAGTATTCAATATCGGCATGGAAGGCACCATGATGGCCGGAGCATTTTTCAGTATTGTTGCCAACTATTATACACACAGTATTTTTCTTGCTGTTTTGGCAGGTGCTGCCAGTGGTCTTGTTATTTCTGCTATTAATGCCATTTGCATTATCCGTTTTAAGGCGTCAGCAACAGTAGTAGGAATGGCAATGAATACGCTGATGACAGGTGCGACTACCTATCTTCTGTATGTGATCTTTGGAGTCAGAGGAGTATTTACAGACAGCAGTCTGCTGCCGCTTCCACGTATCAATCTTCCGATCATCAAAGATATTCCGTTTATTGGAAAAGTTCTGGCAAATCTGACACCTATCGATTATTTTGCTATTTTACTGGCTGTGGGAATGCATATTTTTCTCTATAAAACAGTTATGGGCTATCGTTTAAGAGCTATTGGCATCAACCAGAAGGCGGCCCGCAGCCTTGGAACCAAAGTAGAGCGGGATCAGTTCCTCACAGTGGCGCTTTCTGGGATCCTTTGCGGTCTGGGAGGATGCGTATTATCTATGGGAAGTGTAACGCTTTTTATCCAAAATATTACAGCCGGCCGCGGATATATGGCTATGGCAGCCTGCAATATGGGCGGAGCAAATCCGTTAGGAGTTCTTTTTGCCAGCTTTTTCTTTGGGGCATGTCAGGCAATTGGAAATGCAATGCAGAATACATCCTTAAAAACACAGGTAACAGCTTCCATCCCTTATGTTGCTACCATTGTTGCATTGATGGTATTTTATGTTTTCCGAAAAAGCGCAGTACGGCGTCAGAAAGAATTGAAAGGTTAAGGAGAGTAGTTTATGAAGTTGAAAGTTGACTCACATACACATACACTGGCCAGTGCCCATGCATACAGCACGATCCTGGAAAATGCACAGGCAGCAGCGAAGCAGGATCTGGAACTGCTTTGTATTACAGATCATGCTCCTGCTCTGCCAGATTCTCCGGACCGGTTCCATTTTATGAACTATAATGTTCTGGACCGTGAACTTTTTGGGGTGCAGATGCTTTATGGGGTAGAACTGAATATCCTGGACCGCGAAGGCAATATTGATCTTCCAGAGGACCTTTTAAAAAGACAGGACATAGTGATCGCAAGTTATCATACCGTGTGTACACCGGCAGGAAGTAAGGCAGAAAATACCCGGGCTTACCTGAAAGCTATGGAAAATCCCTATGTACAGATCATTGGTCATCCGGAAGACGGATATATTCCAGTAGATTTTGAAGAGCTTGTCCTGGCTGCAAAAGAAAACAAAGTACTGTTAGAGGTTAATAATAATTCTCTTAAAAATGCATATTTCCGGCTGAATACCAGGGAAAATCTCATGGAGATCTTAGGTCTGTGTGAGAAACATGGTGTGGAAATATCCACTGGAACGGATGCTCATTTTGCGACAGCAGTGGGATACTTTGATAAAGTGACAGACCTTTTAGAAGAGATCCATTTCCCAGAAGAGCTGATCGCTAATACAGATGCAGATAAATTTTTGCGTTTGATCCACAGAAAAGGGGGATGCAGGTGAAACTGTTGCATATTTCGGATCTGCATTACCGGATGCAATATAAAAGCAGCAATAAGGCTTTTGCCTATGATTCTATTTTCCCAAATATGGTTCCGCCAATGCAGCAGTTAGATATCTGCCTTCAGAAAATGGGGGAGAAAGAACGGGAACAGCTTTCAGCAGTCCTGATCTCCGGGGATATGACAGAATATGGTACGCAGGAGGATTATAAGCAGCTGCACACAGAAATAGAAAAGCGTTTTCCAGATATTCCCATTATTGTTACACCAGGAAACCACGATGAGCGCCAGACCTTTCAGAAAGGCTGGCTTGGCTGGGAGACAGTAAAAGATGAACCCTATTGCTACATCCGGCGTCTGGGCTCTGTAAGTATTCTTTCAATGGATAATTCATATCCGGGAAGCGCAGACGGAAAAATTGGCTGGTATCAATGTGACTGGCTGAAAAAAGCTTTAGAAAGTGAAAAAGGGCAGGCGATCCTGCTTATGACCCATCATCACCTGCTGCCTCGGCAGGCAGAATTTCCGGCATGTGAAGTAACAGAAGGATTTAATGAAATTTTACGAAGGTCGTCCATATCCATGATCCTTTGTGGCCATACTCATCAGTTATATCGTGGTTTTTATGAAAATATCCCTTACAGGACGGCTATGAGTCTGTCTTTTGTGGGAGAAGACCAGGAGCAGAGAGTATGTATGCGGGGATCCTGCGGATACAGCCTTTATGAATTTGATAATAATAATGGGATATTGATCAGAGAACGTCACGAGGCCCTGGGAACACAGGAAATTCTGGGATACGTGAAGTTTTAGGGTAAATGATTCCGGGCGTTTATAAAAACATACTTGCAGAAGTTTAAAATACTAAATGCTGCAAGTATGTTTTTTTGGTATAATACCCCTTGTGGGAGAATGTAAAAACATTATGTGAAAAGGGGAATTTACATGAAAATATTAAACTTTGGTTCATTAAACATCGACTATGTATACAACGTAGACCATTTTGTCCAGAAAGGCGAGACTATCTCATCCAGCCAGATGAATATTTTCAGCGGCGGAAAAGGTTTAAACCAGTCTGTTGCCTTGGGACGCGCCGGGGCAAAAGTTTTTCACGCAGGACGGATCGGAAAAGATGGAGAATTTCTGGTAGAGCAGTTAAAAGAAGCAGGTGTAAACACAGATCTGGTAGTCGTAGACGAAGATTGTTCCACAGGCCATGCCATTATCCAGAATGATGCAGAGGGAGATAACTGTATTCTTCTCTATGGCGGAGCCAACCAGAGGATAACAAAAGAACAGATTGACGCTGCATTAGAACAGTTCGATGCAGGAGATTATTTAGTCTTACAGAACGAGATCAGTAATCTGCCTTATCTGATGGAAAAAGCAGCAGAAAAACAGATGAAGATCGTGTTAAATCCGTCCCCAATGGATGAAAAAATAAAAGCGCTCCCTTTGGACAAGGTAACGCTGTTCTTTGTAAATGAGATCGAAGCAGCCCAGATCTTAGGGCAGAAAGAACTGGAGAGTACAGAAAAGGCTGTGGGAGCTTTCAGGGCTATGTTCCCACAGGCTGCAGTCGTCCTTACTTTAGGTTTCCAGGGCTCTGTTTATATTGATAAAGACCAGGTGATCCCACAAAAGTGCTACAAAGTAAAAGCCGTAGATACCACAGCTGCAGGCGATACTTTTACTGGTTTCTTCGTATCCGCCATCAGCAAGGGCAAAAGCCCAAAAGAGGCACTGGACCTGGCATCAAGAGCGTCTGCAATTGCAGTGTCAAGACCAGGGGCAGCGCCCTCTGTACCGACTTTGGATGAAGTTGAGAACTGGGAATTTGCGGAGTAAGCAGACTACAGTTACACAATGTGCAAAACCAAGTATCAATTTGTGGATAAAGCAATCATATTGAAGTATATCTGTTGAAAACTGTGGTTTTTACAGCGGAGAAACTATTATTTACAAGCATCCACAAAGGCCTGAAACAGTCCCATAGCAGCCTCATCTCTGTCCCAGAGATATTCCGGATGCCACTGCACGCCCAGGAAGAAATTTGGGTAATCAGGCTTTTCAACAGCCTCGATGATCCCATCTGGAGCAACGGCAGAAGCTATCAATCCCGGTGCCGGAATATGTATACTCTGGTGATGGCAGCTGTTTACGGAAATCTGATTCCTGCCATGGCAGATAGAATGAAGCAGAGTATTCTCTGTAACATTAACACGGTGACAGGGGATATTATAGTAAAATGGCTGTTGGTGGGCGATGGGAAAATCCCGTTCTGTCTGGGAAGAGATATCCTGATACAGGCTTCCGCCAAGGCCTACATTTAACACCTGAATACCGCGGCAGATGCCGAAAACAGGCTTTTTGGCGTTCATGGCAGCTGAGAGAAGACGAAATTCCAGATGATCTCTGGCAGCAGATATATTTCCACATTTTAGATGAGTATCTTCCCCAAAGAGAAATGGATTAATGTCTGGTCCGCCTGTAAAGAGAAAGCCGTCACAAACGTCCATAAACTGCTTAATATCCTCATTACTGCATTCCAATGGAAGCAGGATGGCAAGTCCTCCTGCAGTGGCAATAGCCTTTGGGTAAGTAGAACGGAGGCTGGTATCATTGTTTTCTGTGTTGTGTGAGGGTGTGATGCCGATAATTGGCTTTTTGGGTGTCATAGTTGAAATCCTCTCTTATCTGGATATGATAAGCGCTCTCATATGCGCTTCAGTATCTGTCAGCGCAGACGTTTTGCTGTTTTTTATTATTTGGCATATCAAAAAAAGATGCCACAAAGCATTCGCTTCGTGACATCTTCTTATGTAGCTTAATAATTAGCCTTCGATAGCGCCAGTTGGACAAGCAGCAGCGCAGGTTCCGCAATCGATGCAGGAATCAGCGTCGATAACGTACTTGCCATCTCCTTCAGAGATTGCGCCTACTGGACATTCGCCAGCACAAGTTCCGCAGCTTACACAACCATCAGTAATTACATATGCCATGGTAAAATACCTCCTTATATATTTAGATGTTTCCGGAAAACTCCAAAAACAATCTCTCTTATTGTCCCTTTATTGTAAACGATTCCGGATAATTATTCAAGAGGAAAATACCCCCTAAAGCTGTATAAATTGTACAAATTTGGGAGCAAAATAGTTAGTTAAAACTATCTAAAAAGTCAATAAACATAAGGCTTTACGGGTTTTAGCCATAAACCTCATAAAAGAAATAGGCTTGCCAAAAAATCCAAAATGTATTATGCTGATAAAAGCGTATAGAATAATTACGTACAGTCTATAAAATTAGGAGGAAATACACATGAAGATCGATAAGACAATGCTGATCGGTGAGCTGGTTCACATGGATGAACTGATCCCTCAGATGCTGATGGCAGCAGGAATGCACTGCCTTGGATGCCCATCTTCCCAGGCTGAGTCTCTGGAAGAAGCATGCATGGTTCATGGAATCGACTGCGATGATCTGGTTTCCAAGATGAATGAGATCCTGGCTGACAGATAATATCCACATGACAGAACATGTAAGGGGCAGCAGCCCCATGTAAAAAACCGTCTGTTGTAAAGTATGGGCTGAAAAGCACATTACAACAGGCGGTTTTTGCGTTTTATAAAAGCAATACTCTTGACAATGCAGGGAATTCTTATTATATTAATTACATGATGTAATATATTAGTATATCGAAATACCGTTAAAATAAGTTATAGTCTAACTAAAATAATGATCATCAGGAGGTAAACATTATGGAAATGACACTGCGTTGGTTTGGCGAGGGCGTTGACTCTGTTTCTCTGGAGCAGATCCGTCAGATTCCCGGAGTAAAGGGTGTTATCACTACATTATATGACATTCCTGCAGGAGAAGAATGGCCTATGGAGCGTATTCTTCAGATGAAGGAGCAGGTAGAGGCAAAAGGCCTTAAGGTAATGGGTATTGAAAGCGTAAATATCCACGATGCTATCAAAGTAGGAACACCGGACCGCGAAAAATACATTGCTAATTATATTACCACATTGGAGCGTCTGGGAAAGGCAGATATTCATGTAGTCTGCTACAATTTCATGCCAGTATTTGACTGGACCCGTTCTGATCTGGCAAAGGTACGCCCAGATGGTGCTACTGTTTTAGCATACGATCAGAAAGAGATCGACAAGATTGATCCGGAAAATATGTTTGAGTCTATGGGCGAGAAGTCCAATGGATTTGAGCTTCCAGGCTGGGAGCCGGAGCGTATGGCAAGAATTAAAGAGCTGTTTGAAATGTACAAGGACGTAGATGAAGAAAAATTATTTAACAATCTGGTATATTTCTTAAAAGCCATTCAGCCTGTATGTGAAAAATACGATATCCGCATGGCAATCCATCCAGACGATCCGGCATGGCCTGTTTTCGGTCTTTCCCGTATTATTACTGATAAAGAACACCTTTTAAAGCTGATGAAGGCAGTGGATGCACCATTTAACGGGGTAACACTCTGCACCGGTTCTTTAGGTAGCAATCCGGAAAATGATATCCCGGACATTATCCGTTCCTTAAAAGGCCGTATTCATTTTGCACATGTGCGCAATTTGCAGTATAATGGTTACAGGGATTTCCAGGAAGCAGCCCATCTGTCCGCTGACGGCAGCATGGATATGTATGAGATCATGAAGGCACTGTATGATATCGGCTTTGACGGCATTATCCGTCCAGACCACGGAAGAGCGATCTGGGGTGAGGTTTCTATGCCGGGATATGGTCTGTATGACCGTGCGCTGGGTGCATGTTATCTCAATGGCCTCTGGGAAGCGATTGTAAAGCAGAATGGAAATGTAAACCAGAAATAAGAAATAGAGGCAGGAACAGGAGAAACGGACACGCATGAACGCACAGGGAAGAAGAAAGGGAGAAACAGCCAGAGAATACGCATACCGGATGATAAGAGAGCAGATTATTTCTCTTGGGTTAAAGCCGGGAGAAGCCTTTAATGATATGGAATTTGCGGCTAAGATCGGTGTCAGCCGGACTCCTGTGCGGGAAGCGGTGATCCAGTTAAGCGAAGAGTCACGTATTATAGAAATATTCCCCCAACGTGGTATGCGCATTGCCCTGATCGATGTGGAACTGGTAGAAGAAGCCCGTTTCCTGCGTGTGCTCTTAGAGAAGCAGATAGCAGGAATGTGTTGTGAAATGGCAACAGAAGAAGACATAAAATGGCTGCAGGAAAAGGTAGGATTACAGGAATTTTATATGGAAAATTCACATCCGGAAATGATGATGCAGTTAGATGATGAGATGCACAGGAAACTGTTTATGATCTGTCACAGGGAACTGACTTATGGTATGTGCCAGAAGCTGGCGATCCATTATGACCGCATCCGCAGCCTTTCTGTGAATACTGTAAAAGACCATACGGTTATTGAAGACCACAAAAAGATCATCAGGTTTATTGCCGCCCATGAAAAAGAAAATGCCATGGCACAGATGGAAAAACATCTGAGCCGGTGGCAATTAAATGAAGGGAAATTCCGTCAGGAATTTCCGGATTATTTTAAATAAAGGGGCTGTGAAAAAACATAGCCTGTAAAAAGAGGACCAGGGATTCATAAAGAATCCCAGAGTCCTCTTTTGTTTTACAATGTCCTCTCGGAGTCTTTCCTGCACTTGCCTTTGTGGTCGATTTTTCGCCAGTTGCACCCGAATTTCAGAGGCGGACGCAACGCCAACGCCTCTGAAATTTGGGCACAACTGACAAAAAATCTTCTCACAAAATCAGGTACAGAAAGATTCCGAGAGAACATTACAGATTTTTCAGTTTCTGCAAGGCTTTTTCACCGATCATTACCTCATAATGTTCTTTGTAATAGGCTTCCTTAGCATATTCATTTGGCAGCTTGGCTGCATATTCAGCCAGCACATTGCAGACTCTGGAGAAATCCAGTTCATTGCAGTCTGCATTATTTAATACCAGATAATACTGACGTGTGGATGGCTTCTTATAAAGGGCGTTGTGAATATCGTCACAACTGTTTCCGGCTGCTTTTGCAGCTTCACTGACCTGGTCTAAGCTGTCAAAACGGAAGGTGCGCAGCTGGATCTGGGGAGCTTTTGCCTCGTCTGTTCCAGGAATTTCAGCAGCTGTATCCATATCCGATTTCAGGCCAGCAGGTCCATTTTGCCCCAGAAGTTTTTCCAGATCCCCGGCGCCTTCCAGAAATTCATCTGCCAGCTGGGATAGAAGATTTTCCGATTCTGCTTCCGCAAAAGGTGAAAATTTGGAGAAGCGGGTATCTAACTCTTCCGTATCTTCTACCTTTGTTACAATAAACATAATGCTTTCGGAAGACAACGGAATGGCTTCTACCATTAACGGAATATCTTCCGCCTCAAACCCTACTTCTTTCGCCGCCTGCTGGATCATTTCATGAAACAGGTTTCTGGCCTTTTCAGAGCCATAAGCCAGTTCCGTCAGATTGATTCCCCGTGAGCTTAGATCTAAGCTTGTCAGGGTGCAGCGTATCTGATTGTCATTGATTCGTTCTATTTTCATATAGGATCACTTCCTGTTCTCTTTTGGTTATTCTGTGTGTTTTAAGATATATGTGGTGAAGATAAACTTCTACAATTAAAATATACTACATAATGGGGTGAAATATCAATCAAATCTCAGGATATTTAAAATTTTCTGGTTACAGTCCAGCCATATGCTGGAACTGTAACATTTTCTGTAATGGATGCAACAATTTTTTGAAGAAAAATAGGCGGATTACGAATGCCCGTTTTCCGTCGTAGTACTAGGAAATTTCCGTCGTTTTCTTCTTGTCATTTTTTTATTTCTTTTCCTGCATCTCGATTTTTCCTTTATTTACAGCAAATTTTCAATGCCCTTTTGGGGCTTTTTTTATTGAAAAAATTTTTTTGATATATTATAATAATAGTACTCTATAGCACTTTGTTCGGAGGTCGGTTATGGCATACTATTTAAGAAAAGAGAACAAGAAAAAAGGTACCTATTTGCAGATGTATGAATCTCACTGGGATAAAGAAAAGAAACAGCCGCGTTCAAAAAGTGTCATGGCTTTTGGCTATGTGCACGAGCTCATCTCTGATGAGATCCCCGATCCTGTCGCTTACTACACAGACTTTGTTGCAGAAAAAAACAAAGAATGTGCCGCCGCATTCACAGAGGAAACTCGTCCCCGTGCCTTTGTTGCCCCTGTGGAATATAACCTGGGACAATTTCTTCTGTATACGCTTTTAGAAGAACTCAACGTCAAGGAAGTAATAGACATCCTGGCTGCTCAAATGCGCTTTCAGTTCCGCATATATGATATGATTGCACAGCTTATTTTTTCCAGGATCATCTATCCATGCTCAAAATCCAAAACGGTTTCTTCCGTTTTCCCTCATCTTTACAACAGTTCTCCCATCTCGGAAGATCAAGTTTACGATGGATTATCCTTTATTGGTGGATCTTATAAAAAATATATTGAACTTTTTAACCATTGCTATGAGCAGCATTATCAGAGAGATTTCAGCAATGTTTTTTTCGACTGTACGAATTACTATTTTGAGATTGACCTTCCCTATGAAGATAAACAGAAAGGGCCTTCCAAAGAAAACCGACATGACCCTATTATCGGGCAAGCACTTCTCCTGGATGCAGATCTAGTGCCGGTTGCTATGCAGATGTACCCTGGTAATGAATCTGAAAAGCCGTATATCCGAAAAGTCATCGAAGAAATGAAAAGCCGCTATAAAGTTTCCGGGAAAACAGTACAGGTCGCTGATAAAGGCCT
Organism: Lachnospiraceae bacterium; assembly: GCA_025758065.1. Lineage (NCBI taxonomy): Bacteria > Bacillati > Bacillota > Clostridia > Lachnospirales > Lachnospiraceae > Lachnospiraceae bacterium. The sequence goes on along the minus strand of CP107199.1, from coordinate 824,346 downwards.
CAACTGCGCCAGAAATATTTATGCTGCCGTGAAAGAAGCCAATGATGGATATATTTTTTCCAAATCCATACACGGCAGAAATTTAAGTGAAAAAGAAAAGAAATGGCTCTTATTGGAAAATGAGCAAAATATATGGAAAGACTACAGGGATAAAGACGGGAATCTCTTATACCGCCTCAAGTCCTGCGTAGATAGCTTTTCCTATCAATTCAAGGAAATTGATCCTGAAACGGGCAGGGATGTGGTAAAAACTTTTTCAGTAAAAGAAAAAAGAATCGTATCTTATAATCCGGCACTGGCTAAAAAACAAAAGGCGGAGATCCAGAAAATGGCGGACAAAGCTGCCAACTATGCTACTTACAAAGCAATGACAAGAGAGGATCTGGGAGATTCTGCAAAATATTTAAAGATTACCAACAAAGATAAGAACGGGAAAAAGATAACTCCTGTGATAGGAATTGATAAAGAGAAGGTTAATGAGGATCTGAAGTATGCAGGATACAACCTTATGGTCACCTCAGAGTTGGATATGGAACCGCTCCAAATCTATCAGACCTACCACAGCTTATGGAAGATTGAAGAATCCTTCCGGATCACAAAGTCTTATCTGGATGCACGCCCGATTTACGTGCACAAAAAAGAAACAATCTATGGGCATTTTTTAATCTGCTACCTTAGCTTGTTTCTTTTAAGAGTGCTTGAGATTAAAGTTTTTAAAAATCAGATTAATTCTTATGATCTGATTGATTTCATACGGGACTTCCGGGTTGTCAATAAAGGAGATGGCTCTTATATTAATATTTCTCGAAACCAGACAGTAAACGAAAAAGTCAAAAAAGCTACTGGCCTGACGAATCTTGATGCTTTGTTTCTCACTGAAAAAGAAATCAACAATCTTTTTCAGAACTGTATCCTCCTGGACTCCTGAGTACTATGTTTTGAGAGAAACGACGGAAGTCAGGTACTACATAATGGGGTGAAATATCAATCAAATCTCAGGATATTTAAAATTTTCTGGTTACAGTCCAGCCATATGCTGGAACTGTAACATTTTCTGTAATGGATGCAACAATTTTTTGAAGAAAAATAGGCGGATTACGAATGCTTTTAAAACTGCAAAAGTGCAAATCTTGACAGAAAAAATAGACATGAAAACATGCATATGACGTACATGTGATATAAGTGTAGTCATTATGTGAACCATGGACAAGTAACAAAATGTAGGATAGAATGGCAGCAAGAGATGATATTGTAACGAAAGAGAGGTGAAAAGGAAGGGAGATCCTGTTTGGAAAATACAGGCTGATACAAGCAGTGGGATCGGGACGCACAGGAACGGTATGGAAAGCAGTCCACCAGGGATTAAATGAATACCGGGCGATCAAATGTGTACCGAAGACTCATAAGGACTACGAAGGATTCCGAAAAGAGGCTCTGATCTTAAAGGAGCTGCGGCATCCGGGGATCCCACTGGTTTATGACATGGAAGAGGACAGCCATTACTTTTATCTTATTGAGGAATATCTTGAAGGCAATTCTCTGTATGACCTGATAAAAGATCAGGGACCATTTCAGGAAAGAGATGCAGTCCGTTATGGAAGGCAGATCTGTTCATTAGTTGAATATTTACATCATTCTTGTGATAAACCCATATTACATTTAGACTTACAACCGAAAAATCTGATGCTTTGGAAAGATACCATGCAGTTGATCGATTTTGATCATGCAGGGGAAGCGGACAGTGCCAGTTTACAAAAAGAACGGTATGGGACCGCAGGCTGTGCAGCGCCTGAGCTATATACTACAGACCAGTCTTTAGACCAGAGAACGGACATTTATGCCATTGGTGCCGTCCTTCACTTTATGCTCTATGGAACCCTGAATGCAGGGGCTGGAACAGACTGCAGAGCAGAGGTATCAAAACCACTCCAGAATGTCATCAGAAAATGCATGGAACCGGACCGGGAAAAGCGGTATGCTTCGGCAAAAGAACTGGAGCAGGCACTGGAAGGTTCTGTGTGGTCCGGGCGTATGGTAAGCGCCCACAAAAAAGCGGTATCATCTCTGAATATTGTGATAACAGGCAGTACACCAGGTGCAGGAGTCACCCATCTGGCTTTTGGACTGTGCACCATCCTTACAAAAATGGGGATAAAAGTCCTTTATGAAGAGAAAAACCAGACAGGTGCATTAAGGAGGATGGCAGAAAAAGAAGGTGTGACACGTATGGACCATTTTGGGATTTACCATATCAGAGGCTGCCAGATGAAGCCATGGTATGGACCGGCCATAAGACTGGAGGAAAAAACAGATGTCCAGGTGATCATAAAAGATTTTGGAACAGACTGGGAAGATGCAGCGCGGGAGTTAAAAGAGGAGAAACATTTTCTGGCAGCAGTGATAAGCGAAAACCTGTGGGAGTACGGGAATGCAAAAAGAATGCTGGAGATCATGAAAATATCCGGAAATAATAAGGAAATACCAGTGTTTTTTATCTGGCGCCACAGGCACAGGAAAAAAGGAGCAGATATGACACTTGGCTGTAGTCCGGTCCTCTTTTGCACACCGGAATATGCAGACCCCTTTCATCCAGGATCGGAAGGTGCCGGTTTTCTAACCTCTCTTTTTAACTGTATACAGGAGCATTGTATACAAAAAACAGCAAAAGATAGGATGGGGGCAAAAAGGAGGTTTCCATGGAGCATACAGCACAGGTTATGGGGATAGCCGGAGCTGGAAGAGGAACAGGTGTGACTCATTTTGTGATCCAGGCGGCTAATTATCTTTGCAGCTGCAGACAGAAAAAGACAGCTATCCTACAGTGGAATCCACAGAAAGATCTGGAAAAAATAAGGGCATTTTTAGGTGCTGGCGGAAAAGAAGACAGCCGTTCTTTTAAGAAGAAAGATCATTTTCGTTTATTGGGTGTGGATTACTATTATGAAGGAGATCCGGCGGTGCTGGCTGCGTGTATGGAAAAAGATTACCAGGAAATACTTATTGATTTTGGAAAAGTCAGGGAAGAGGTTTTTCCGGAATGGCTTCGGTGTACAAAAAAAGTCCTGGTCGCAGACCTGTCAGAATGGAAGCTGGAAGCATTTCTGGGACTATTGGCAGAGAAAGGGGAAAGTGCAAAAGAATGGATCTGTATGACTGCATTTGGCAGCGAGATCATGAAACAGGAGATAGAGCGGCAGTTCCGTATTTCCTTAAAACAGATCCCACTTTCAGCAGATGCATTTTCAGTAGACGTTCAGACCATGGAATGGTTTGCGGATATATTTAAGTAGAAAAGGAGAACAGGCGGTATTTCGTAAGGTCTTACAGGATGTATGTCACAAAAATCTCTTTGGGTGAGAAAAGAGTACCGTTCTGGCATGGGGAATTACAGTATGAAAAGCAAAACGCAAAATGAGGATGCAAGAAACAGGAAAGACTATTTAGAAGGCTTAAGGAGATTCCAAAAACGGGGGATTCCCATCCTCATAGATGGAAAAATATGCCGGGAAGCTGACTGGAACCGTATTTTTGAAGTAGGAGAAGACGGAGGTTTCTATATGGGAGACTACGTCTGTTCAGAGAAAGACGGTTTAAAAGAAATACGTTTCGACAAAGTATACCTTTCTGTGGATGAAAAAAGAGATAGGCAGGTGATAGATGGAATAGGACAAGATATAGAGTAAAACATAAAACATATGGAACAGATTAGAAATTAAAAAATATAGAAAATCAGAAATCATGCTTAGAGTACCCTGTAGACAGCAGTATGAGAAAATAACCATCTCAGCCTGCAAGCGATAATAGCTGTCTATGGGGTATTTGCATGTTTGGTGCATGTTTGGTATTTGCAGAAGATCAAAAAAGCGGGGAGGTGGGATCATGGGTTACAGTTCCTGTGAAAACGCTTGTACAATAAGGTGGAATAATATAAAATGATACTAAACCTGCACACTCAAATCCGCATCCTACGTGATCAGTACAGTTAGGGTGGAACGGACAGACAAATACAGCAATTGATAAAATACAGGCAGAAAATGCATAACACACAAGAGGGCATTCATATGGAAAACAGATCAACAGGACGAAGCAGAAAACGGACCAGAAAGAGAAAAAGAGGCTGCGGGCCGGCGGTGATCGCGAGATTCTTGCTCCTTGCAGCGGTTGGCTGCGGGATAGGATTTTTATATGGAAAATATCTGAAACCAAGTAATGAGATGGCAGACAAGAGGGATGTTTTTCAGGTCAAGGGAGAGCAGGTGACTCTGTTTTTAGACAATGAGCTTCAGGACGAAAAGGGTATTTATGAAGATGGTCAGGTATATCTGCCTGTAGACTGGGTGGATGATCATATAAATCAGAGATTTTACTGGGATGATGGGGAAAAACTTCTGGTTTATGCCCTTCCGGAAGAGATCGTCTATGCAGACGCATCTACAAAAGGTGATGCAGGCCCTCTTTTAAAAGAAAAAGACGGGGAAGCGTATCTGGCTTTAGGGCTTGTGAAAAATTATACGGATATCCGGGAAGAAGCCTTTGCTACCAGCGAGATCAAACGTGTATTTATTGATACTAACTGGGATACATATGAGACAGCTGCACTCCGCCATAAGACCTCTGTCCGTGTAAAAGGCGGCATCCGCAGCGAGATCATTAATACAGAAGAAAAGGGAACCACTGTACAGATCATAGAACAGATGGATAAATGGTCCAAAGTCCGTACAGAAAACGGATATATTGGTTATGTACCAAACAGTCGTTTAAGTAAAATAGAGGAAGAAACACCAGTCAGCGGATTTCAGGCACCTGTGTATACAAACATTTCCCTGGACGGGAAAATACGCCTTGGTTTCCATCAGGTGACCACAAAAGATGCCAATGCAACTCTTGACAAGGTGGCAGATACTGCAAAGGGTATGAACGTGATCGTGCCTACCTGGTTTAATATAACAGATAATGAGGGTAACTATACTTCACTTGCCAGCAAAGAATATGTGGACAAGGCACATGCCCTGGGGATGCAGGTATGGGCTATGTTTGACAATATCAGTACCCAGGAAAGTGTAAAAAATGTAGATTCCAGCAAATTATTTTCTTCCACTGCCACAAGGAAAAAATTGATCCAGAATCTGATGAAAGAGGCAGATACCTATGGTTTTGACGGCTTCAACCTGGACTTTGAAAGCCTGAAATCATCAGCAGGTCCTCATTATGTACAGTTTATCCGTGAAATGTCTGTATCATGCAGACAAAAGGGACTGGTATTATCAGTAGATGACTATGTTCCAGCTGCGTACAGTGCATTTTATAACCGGAAAGAACAGGGAACTGTAGCAGATTACGTGATCGTTATGGGATATGATGAGCATTTCGCAGGGGGTGCTGCAGGTTCTGTTGCTTCACTTTCCTATGTGGAAAATGGCATTACAGATACGCTGGAAGAAGTTCCGAAGGAAAAACTGATCAACAGCGTTCCTTTGTATACAAGAGTATGGACAGAAAAAGACGGAAAGACCACATCAAAGGCTTACGGCATAACAGCAGCACAGAACTGGGTAGAAGAGAACAATGTAGAACTGACCTGGCAGGACAATATTGGCCAGTATTATGGTGAAACAGAAAATGAAAATGGGACTCAGAAGATCTGGATGGAAGAAACGAAGTCACTGGGGCTGAAAAAGGATCTGGTCAATAAGTATGATCTGGCGGGGATCGCCTGTTGGAAACTTGGATTTGAAACAGCGGATATATGGGCTGTTATAAATGATGTAAAGTGATTCCGGGAGAACATATAAAAGAAACAGAGGGATGAAGGATGAAAAAGAAGAAACAGATCATGGCAGCAGCGTTGTTGTCTGTAGTTTGCATGTCTGTAACCGGCTGCAGCCTGTATCAGGGAAATAAAGATAGGCAGCCAGTCAATGCTTCCCAGGCAGAAACAGACACAAAGGAGGAAATAAAACAGCAGCCGTCCGGGAAATCAGAAGAAGAAACAAAGAAGCCTACAGATGCCCATCCGGAAGATATAGAGCCATTTCCCCATGGAGAAAAAGAAACGCAGGCACAGCCTATGAAAAATGGAAAGCGCATTGTCCTTATGACGGATATACACTATCTGGCAGATTCTCTTACAGACAAAGGGGAAGAATTTCAGTACATGGTGGAACATGGGGACGGAAAGCTGACCAATTATGTGTGGGAGATCACAGATGCAGCTTTTGAACAGGCAGAAATGCTAAAGCCGGATGTGATCATTTTAAGTGGTGATCTGACTTTAAACGGGGAAAAAGAAAGCCATAAAGAGCTGGCGAAAAAGCTGGAGCAGGTGGAAAAAGCTGGTGTCCAGGTAGTGGTCATTCCTGGAAACCATGATATCAACAATAAGAGTGCGGCTTCTTTTGACGGACGTTCCAGACAACCGGCCCAGATCATTACTGCCGATGAATTTGCAAAAATCTACAATGATTTTGGCTATGAGGAGGCACTTGACAGAGACCCGGCATCCTTAAGCTATACCTATGATCTGGGACCGGATATGCGCCTTTTGATGTTGGACAGCTGTCAGTACAGTCCAGTTAATAAAGTAGGTGGAATGATAAAAACAGAAACCTATGACTGGATCGATAACCAGCTGGAAAAAGCATGGGAGGACGGTGTGATCCTTCTTCCTGTGGCTCATCATAACCTGCTGGATGAAAGCAAGATCTATGTGGAAGATTGTACCATTGAGCATAGCGAAGAACTGGTAGACCGGCTGGAAGAGGAAGATATACCATTATTTTTAAGCGGACATCTCCATGTACAGCATTATATGAGAGATGAAGAAGACAGAGGGATCTATGAGATCGTTACCAGTTCCCTTTCTACACCGCCATGTCAGTACGGAGTGCTAGAATACCGGGATGATGAAACATTTTCTTATCATACCCAAAAGGTAGATATGGAAAAATGGGCCAGAAAGCATAAAAGCACGGATGAAAATCTGCTGAATTTTAACACCTATGCCCCAGTGGCTTTAAAGACTATTTTTTATAACCAGTCTTATGATGCCATGAAAGATTCTGAGGAAGAAGAAACAGGAGACATTTTTGTTAAACTGACCAAGAGCCAGAAAGAGCAGATGTCAGAGGTGTATGCACAGTTAAATGCAGCCTGCTACGGCGGAAAAGCCTATGAGATTGTCAAAGAGGCCACAGGTACAGCCGCCTATAAAATGTGGCAGGAATACTGCTATCCGATGATATTATTTGAGTATCTGGAATACATTGTGGAAGATGCAGTAAAAGATTACAACTATCTGGAAGCAAATGACTGATCAATAACAGAATAGATTTCGGATGTTTTCTGACTGATTTTAAATGCCACTGAATATACTGGATAAAAAGAGTGTGCAGGTCTGATCTTATGAAACAGTCTCCTTATCAGCTTTTTATGGGAGTGGTTCTTCTTTGCACAGTTACGTTTTTATCCTGGCAGGCAGGTTCACTGGCGGCAGCCGGGGTGCAGTTTATACATGCAGAAAATGGTTCTGGAGAGAAAAAGAAATATATTGTCTGTGTGGATCCGGGTCACGGCGGCACTGACCCTGGAAAAGTAGGAATCAATGGACAGCTGGAAAAAGATATAAACCTGGCAATCGCAAAAAAGCTTAAAACCTATCTGGAAGCATCGGATGTGACAGTGGTCCTTACCCGTGATAAAGACATGGGGCTTTATTCTTCTGGTGACGCTCATAAAAAAATGGCGGATATGCGTAAACGTTGTCAGCTGATCGAGGAGGTAAAGCCGGATTTGGTGATTAGCATCCATCAGAACAGCTATCACGAAGAGGCCATACGTGGCGGACAGGTATTCTATTATAAGACTTCTGTCCGGGGCAAAAAGCTAGCCCAGATCCTTCAGGAACGCTTTGACTATGTGCTGGGAGATGCTAATAAAAGACAGGCAAAGGCTAATGACAATTATTACCTTCTGCTTCATGTAAAAGAGCCTATTATTATTGCAGAATGTGGATTTTTATCTAACTGGGAAGAGGCGGAAAAACTGGAAACAAAAGAGTACCAGGACCGGCTGGCCTGGACCTTACATATGGGGATCATGGAGTATCTGAATCAGGAAATAGGATAAGCGTAATTGGCATATAACAGGAATGGATATTGTAAGTGCCGTACAAAATATATTGTATATAGATAAAATGTATTATATAAAGTGCCGAAATGCAAAAAAAATAAAAAAAACACTTACGAAACAGGAAAAGAGCCGTTATAATAGTGCCTTGTTAAAACAGAATGCGCAAGCGTACGACGCAGTGAGATTGCATACAGACATATTATGATGTGAGTGTCAAAAGTAAATTTTGCCACTCACTTATGTAACCGGATTGCTCCATTGCTATGCAATTCCCGCAATCCTCGAACACCTCAAACTCCCATAAAATGGAGTGTTCACACCATTTTATTTCGTTTTCGGTGTTCGGCGTGTCAATAAGTATAAATTGCTTATTTGTGCGAGCACAAACGCAATTTATACTTTTGACACTTACATCATATTATATGAAATATAAAAGTAGAGATCAAACGAGTCACCGTGAAACATTAAAATATGTTTCCAGGTCCCCGTAGGGTCTCTTTTTTGTGGTCGTATGCACGAAAAAAATATTAAGATGTCCTTTCAGGGTTTTTCATATACCTCATCAGGTACAAAAAGATTCCGGGAGTACATTAAGATGTACTCTCAGAATCTTTCCTGCACTTGCTTTTACGGCTGATTTTCCGCCAGTTGCACCCGAATTTCATCAACGTACGCACCGCGTACGCCTCAGAAATTTGGGAACAACTGACAAAAAATCTTCTCGTAAAATCAAGTACAAAAAGATTCCGGGAGTACATTAAGTGAAAAGGAGAAATGAAAATGCCGCAGAACAAAAGAGAAAGTCTGATCTACAGTGTAATGATGTGTTTTACCATGGTGCTCTGGATGAGCATGTATAATGTTACCCTTCATATGGGTGGCTTTAGCACAGAGGTGCTTCGTGAAGGATGGCTGGGATTCCCCATCGCCGTAGTATTTGCCTTCTGCATGGATTGGTTTGTAGTATCTGGTCTTGCAAAGGGAATTGCTTTTCGCTTCTTTGCAAACAGAGACAGCAGCGTTTTAAAGAAGGTGATCGTTATTTCTACCTGCATGGTAGTTCCTATGGTCATTATCATGTCCTTCTATGGTGCAATGGAAGCCTGTGTCCGTTCCGGACAGTGGGGCTTGCTGCTTATCATCTGGTTTACTAATATCCCTAAAAACTTTATCATGGCACTCCCATTCCAGCTGATCGTTGCAGGTCCGTTAGTAAGAACTGTATTCAGAAGCCTGTTTCCGGAAGGAAAGGTTCTGGCCTGATCTGACTATATAAAGCCTGAAAAAGAGCCGGTGTCCGCTAACTAAATGTGGCAGACACCGGCCCTTTTACATATATAGATTATTGTCTGCTGATGACTGAACCATCATATGTATACATAAGTCCGGGACATGCAAACATGATGCTGCCTTTGTCTTCGGCAGAATCAAGATCAAAATATGTGATTCCATTATAGCTGTCGCTGTATATATAATCATGCTCAAAGACTTCGCCATCGCTATATATAGCCTTTTCATGAATAGAATTTGTGCTCTTGTTATATGTGAGCACATAGGTTGCGTAGGAAGTTACATAAGTTCCACTGTAATCATCATTCTGGTTGCTCTTTGAAGCATCCATCGGCATAATATCCGCCGAAATCATCCTGCCACCACCAGCCGTTTGCATAACTTTGCCAGCCAGCTGCCAATGATGTAAATCCGGCTCCCATAGTCATAGATGCTGCAAGGGCGATAAGGGCTGCTTTTTCATAGTATTATTCCTCCCTCTGGCTTAAAATGTTATAATACCATTATACTGCAATTATATTGGAAATCAATTAATACACAAAAAAATCCCGGCATAACCGGGATAAAAAATAAGAGCGCGAGACGGGATTCGAACCCGCGGCCCCCACCTTGGCAAGGTGGTGCTCCACCCCTGAGCCACTCGCGCATAAAATGAAAATATTTAATTTTTAAAGCAGGTGATGGGAATCGAACCCACGTATCTAGCTTGGAAGGCTAGTGTTCTACCATTGAACTACACCTGCACAGTGCCCAAAGTCGGAATCGAACCAACGACACGAGGATTTTCAGTCCTCTGCTCTACCAACTGAGCTATCTGGGCATCCCGGTCAGCAATGATCTGTATTACCGACAACGGTGATATCATACCTTTTTTTAGAAAAAAAGTCAAGCATTTTATATAAAAAATTTTTAAATTTTTTTTATAGTTTTACCGGCTGCTTATCAGGTATATTCTTTCCTGCCGCTGGCATCCGGAATTCCTTCTTCTTCCCTGTATTTTGCAATGGTTCTTCTGGAAATGGAAATCCCCTTTTCCGCCAGCTTTTCCCCCAGAATGCGGTCACTGTATGGCTTTTTCTTGTTTTCCTCTTCAATGATCTCATGGAGGAACTGTTTTATTTTGTGGGCGGTTATTTCTTTTGCCGGATTGTTTGATCTTTCAGAAGCAGAAGCTCCTACGTTTCTGGAGAAGAAGAAATTCATAGGATATACACCCCAGGAGCACTGAAGATATTTCTTGCTCACAGCACGGCTGACTGTGGATTCATGGATTCCCAGTGTTTCTGCAATATCTGCCATACGCAGAGGTTTTAAATAATTAGGGCCGTGTGAGAAAAAAGCTTCCTGACGTTGTAAGATCACCCTTGATACATCCATCAGGGTCTTGCTGCGCTGTGTGATACACTGCTTTATCCATTCTGCCTGCCGGATCTTATTTCCAAGATATTCCTTTAATTCCTGTGAGTCAGGTGCCTGGTTCATCTGGCGGTAGTAGCTGTTGACCTCAATGCCCGGATACATGGACTCGTTTAACAAAATATCAAAATGATCTTTGAATTTTACGATGGTAACATCTGGGATAATATAGCGCAGCTGGTCACGGCTGCTGAAGGATACGCCAGGCTTTGGGTTCAAGGATTTAATGATCTGGCAGTAGCCGGCTGCTTCACCAGAAGAAAGGTGGAGTGTTCTGGCAATAGCCGGGATCTGGTTTTTTGCCACCATATCCAGGTGGTCATCGATCAGTGATTCCATAACAGGTGTGAGCATTTTTTTACGTTTTAATTGTATCTTTAAACATTCTTCCAGGTTAAAAGCACAGACACCGGACGGGTCTAAAGATTTTAACTCATCTAAGATATGGTCAATAGTGGCAATATCTGTTTTAAAATATGCGGCAATATCCTCAGGCATTTCAGTGAGATATCCCCGGTTGTCCAGGCTGTCCAGACAGAAATGGATGATCTCAGTCTCTAGCTCAGAAAAGTTTTCTGTGACCAGCTGTGACCAAAGATAGTCTGCTAATGTTTCCCCTTCGTCTGTATTAATGTTCCAGGTGTCTTTAAAATCATAGTCATCATCATTATTCTGGCGCTGGTACAGATAATAGTTTTCTTCGTTAAAGGAATTAAGCCACTGCTGCTGTTCGATAGATTCTTTCTGATCGTTCCCGGCAACAGGCTCTACAATGTCGATAACCGGATTTTCCAGTGCAAGGTCATTTACATATGTATTTAATTCCTGAGATGTCATCTGAAGGATCTCTGCAGACTGTATCATGCGTTGTGATAATATCTGTGACTGCTTGACCTGTAGTTTCAGATCCATAGTAGTTCCCCCTCTTTTTCTGTAGCATGTATTCTCCGAATCTTTTTGAGTGCATTAGTATATAAACAGACTCGTAAATTTGTGCTGACGCATTCATTACAGTATAACATAAATCCAGAATTGCTACAATGTCGGGGGTTTTATGCCAGGGATTTCGCTTTTAGCACTGTATATTTATAAATAGTGCCCCTCTCACGCTTATTTTCTCTTTTGCTTCCTGAATAGCTGAATGCGCACAACGTCCCCCCTTAGTTAAATTTAGCTCATTTCAAAGCGCCTGTTTTTATTTTCCCACTGACAGACTATCCGCCCTTTTCATACAAGATACTTTTTACTTTTTCCAATAATAGCTCATCACAAAACTTCCGGTTCACACTTTTTCGGCTGATTCCACTTTCTTTAAATCTTTGAATACGGCGATACAGGTATAATTCTCTCATGTTGAAGCCGATGATCATCAGATCAAATATTACTTCTGTTGCTGCATGGCAATAGCAATGTTTTGCGTGATAATACGTTTTCAACTGGTGGAATCCATTCTCTTCTATATCCCATCTTCGGTTCATCATCTCCCATAAAACCCGAGGTTCCCCTTGATCCAGAGTCGTTACCAGCCACATCCGGCGTTCGTTTTCTTTCCAGCTTTCATGATATCGGATCACACGAAGCTTATGGGGACTATTATCTATCTCAAATCCTGAAAGATCCCAGACTTCTATATTCTTTTTTCCACAGGTAAACGACCTTTTTTTCCCCTCATCCCGCTTAAACAGGCTTTCCGCATCCTGAAACAGTTCCCTTCGTTCATCTTTTAGTCGGATCACCGCATCCAGTCCGCACTCTTTTATCGTATTGATAAATGGGGCATTCAGATACAGCGCATCTGCTACGATCACATCTGCGAAATGTCCGTGTCTTTCCTTCAGACGTCTGATCAGCTTTTTTCCTCCTGTCAGTTCTCCTTCATCTTTTTCCGCTCCGTCCCTCGGTTTTAACATTTCCTGGCCCAGGATTACATGTGGCGTTTTTCCTACTGTCATACAGACCACGCTCCGGTGGAAATATTCTGTTTCACCTGCACGGTTTTTCCGGCTAAGGCAGTCCGAACAGGACTTTTTTGTGCTGTTGAACAATTCCACTCCATCGATACCGGCTACAACATATCCACCTATAGTCCCTTCCCGAAATACACGGTTGCTTTTTATGATATCGATCGTCTGGTCGTGGATCTCACGGATCTCATCTGGATCTATCTGGGTAAGAAGGTCACGGACCGCATCAATTTTAGGTATTTTTCCATGTATGCAGTTTTTCAATCGTTTTCCCATACTTTCAGGCGCAGAAAAAACTGTATGAAAACTCTCATACTGCAGCATCAGAAAGAGCAGTGCCGGCATGACGATATTAAATAATGGGATCGTTCTTCTTTTTCTTTTGTCCGATAACCCCTTGATTTTCTCCGGGATTTTATATACACTTTTCATATAAGTTAGCAGCTTCTTTAATGCTAATTTTTCATTAAGGACACCTTCTTTCGTGTTGTTTTGTGGGTAACATAATTATACAATAAAAGGTGTCCTTTTTGATTGCTTATGCAGAAAAAACAGTAACTTTTTATTCAATATGAGAATTCCCCGTTCTGCCAGATGGATCCCTTGCAAAACGGGGAACTTTTTATCTTAAAAGCGAAATCCCTGGTTTTATGCGAATGGTTTTTTGTGCCATGTTTTTTATGAGATAGTATCATGCCGCAGGGCAACACTTTAATAGAAATATGCCAGATAATTTGCTATAATAAAGGAAGTGGATTGGAAAAGGAAAGAGAACATTATGTTCTATCGGAATCTTTCTGTGTTTGATTTTGTGAGAAGATTTTTTGTCAGTTGTGCCCAAATTTCTGAGGCGTACGTTGATGAAATTTGAGTGCGACTGGCGGAAAATCAGCCACAAAAGCAAGTGCAGGAAAGACTCTGAGAGGACATTATATAAAAACAGGAGGAAGAGAATGAAGTACAGAACCATGCGCTTTATCGGCGGAGAGGAAAATGTGTCCCTTTTGGGTTTAGGATGCATGCGTTTTCCATTAAAAGAGGACGGAACCATTGACGAAGTCCAGGCAGAGGCAATGATCGAAAGAGCAATAAATGCAGGTATCAATTACATTGATACAGCGTATCCATATCATAAGGGAGAAAGTGAGCCATTTTTAGGCAGAGCCCTGAAGAAATATCCCAGAAACAGCTTCTATCTGGCAACCAAGCTGCCGGTATGGCTGGTAAACTCTGTAGAAGATGCGGAGAGACTGTTTAAAGAGCAGTTATCCAGGCTTCAGACCAAATATATTGATTATTATCTGCTCCATGCTTTAGATGCAGGCAGATGGGAAAAACTGGTAAAAGAAGGGATCATCCAGTGGGCAGAAGAGAAAAAGGCAAGCGGACAGATCCGTCATCTGGGATTTTCTTTCCATGATACATATCCGGTATTCAGAAAGATCCTTACTTATCGCCAGTGGGATTTCTGCCAGATCCAGTACAATTATATTGATACCCAGATCCAGGCGGGAGATAAAGGCTATGAGCTTGCAGCTAAAATGGGTGTTCCTATGGTGATCATGGAACCTGTAAAGGGCGGCCGTCTGGCAGAACTGCCGGAAGAAGTAGAGGAAGTTTTAAAAGAAGCAGATCCGGACCGGTCTGTTGCTTCTTACGCACTGCGTTGGGTAGGAAGTCATGAGAATGTAAAAGTGATCTTAAGCGGAATGTCCTCTATGGAACAGTTAGAGGATAATCTGGAAACATTTGGAAAATTCCAGCCGCTGACAGAGTTGGAAGAGGAAGCAGTTGAAAAAGCTGCTGACCTGATCCGCAGCCGGATGAAAAATGGCTGTACCTCCTGCCGTTACTGTATGCCATGTCCATTTGGAGTAAATATTCCGGAAATGTTCTCCATCTGGAATAACTGTGCTATGTTTGATGAAGCAGAAAAAGCAAAGAAAGCCTATGGTGAGCAGAAGAAGCAGAATGCATCTGCTGACCTGTGTAAAAAGTGTGGGGCATGCGAAAAGGTCTGTCCTCAGGGATTATCCATAAGGGCAGACCTTGAAAAAGTAGCAAAGGAACTGAATACAGAAGAGGTTTAATTTGCAAGAAAGCCTTTTCCGATGATCTCGCTGGAATTGGAGATCAGCATAAATGCAGTAGGCTCTACACGTTTAATATAGTTGCGGAGCTTTAATGCCTGACTGCGTTTCATGGTAGTCATGATAACGGTTTTATCATGGTGAGTGAAAGCACCTTCTGCGTGGTATACAGTAGCACTGCGGTTTAAATCATTGATAATGAAATCACAGATAGGTTTCGGATCATCGCAGATGATATTGAAACATTTGCAAAGGTTGATATTCTCGATCACATCATCGATCACCAGTGATTTTGCGGCAAGACCGATAGTAGAGAATAGACCGGTCTCCACGCCGAAAATAAAGTAGGAAGCGATAACAGAGGCGATATCTACTAACATCAGTACAGTACCGATATTCATGCTGGAATATTTCTTTAAGATCATGGCAATGATGTCGGTGCCGCCGCTGGATGCCCCGATATTAAAGAGGATCGCAGTTCCCACAGCCGGAAGGAAGATGGCAAACATCAGCTCAAGAAGCGGCTGGCTGGTAAGCGGTGCGCTTAATGGGCAGAAACGCTCAAGAAGGGATAAGCTGACGGACATGACCATGGTTGCGTATACAGTTTTCAGTCCAAAGCCTTTGCCCAGGAATAAGAATCCGAACAGCAGAAGGGCTGTATTGGTAACAGATGTAAAATCACTGGCAGACCAGTGGGTCAGCTGGCTGACAACAGTGGAAAAACCGGTGATGCCACCAAAGGCGAAGTGGTTCGGGAATTTGAAAAAGTAGATTCCTACTACCATGATCCAGATACTGACGGTAATTAATCCATATTCATAAATGGTACGCAAAAATGGACTTTTTATTTCTTTCATCATCATAATGACTTAAATGCTCCTTGATCATATTTCTTAATTTTATTAAGTGGGCTTTTCATATCCTTAACCCTCTCTTATAATAGTAGGGTAAGGTTACAAGTGCAATCACCTTTTTTGCTAATATAACCACAATAAAATGGCTGTGATAAGCGCTGGAGTGTGAGTTGCTTAGAAAGGAGAAGGTAATTACTATGGAAAGAGAAAAACAGGAAGCCTGGGAACTGGCAAAACAGCTGGTGCAGATCGACAGCTCAGATCCCGGAGCCTATGAAGAAGAGATCGGTCTGTGGATCACAGACTGGTTCAAGAAACAGATCGCAGACTTTGGGGGCCAGCTGGCAGACCAGATCCATGTAAGCCGTCTGGAAGTTCTGCCCGGACGTTATAATGTAATGGCAAAGATACCTGGAAAAACAGAAGGACCGGGACTTATTTATATCTGCCATATGGATACGGTCATGCTGGGGGATGGCTGGGATGAGGATATTTCCCCGCTGGGTGCTATGATCCGTGACGGAAAAATGTATGGTCGTGGTGCCTGTGATATGAAATCCGGTCTTGCCTGTGCTTTAACTGCCTTTAAAAATATGGTAAAGAAGGTGGGAGAAAGAGGCGAACTGCCAGAAAAGCCATTTTCCATGATCTGTTCCGTAGATGAAGAGGACTTTATGCGTGGTGTAGAAGCTGCTATTAAGGCCGGATGGGTCACAAAAAATGACTGGATCCTGGATACAGAGCCAACTGACGGCCAGATCCAGGTAGCCCACAAGGGAAGGACCTGGTTTGAACTGACCATGACAGGAATTACTGCCCATGCCAGCAATCCATGGAAGGGAGCCGATGCTATCGCAGCTATGGCAGAAGCCATCAGCAGCATAAGAAAAGAGATCAAGGCATGCCCGGCCCATCATGATCTGGGAATTTCTACAGTCACTTTTGGCCAGATCACTGGCGGCTACCGTCCATATGTAGTTCCGGACAGTGCGAAAGTCTGGATTGATATGCGTCTGGTCCCGCCTACAGATACAGCGGCAGCCAAAGCCATTGTAGACCGGGCTATCAGGAAAGCAGAGGAAGAGATACCGGGAGTTAAAGGAAGTTATATTATTACCGGAGACAGACCATATGTAGAAAAAGATGATGATTCAGAGCTTTTGGCGAATTTAAAGGCAGCTGTAAAGGAAACAACGGGAGAAGAAGCTGTAGTAGGTTCCTTTAACGGTTACACAGATACAGCAGTAATCGCAGGGACTTTGATGAACCACAACTGCATGTCTTATGGACCGGGAAGTCTGGAGCTGGCTCACAAGCCAAATGAGTATGTTCCGTATGAAGATGTGTGCAGAGTGGAGAAGGTGTTGTCTGTTCTGGCTGAAAATGTGCTGTTTAGCTGAGGATTTCCGTATTTTTAAGACTTATTTAATGATTTTCATGGGGTATTGGTTTTGCCTTTTAAAAGAAAGTGTGCTATAGTGTAACCAATGCGCAGAACATGGATTTCTGTGGTTTTATAAAAGTCTTATTAAATACGTGGTTTAAGGAGAAAAAGTATGAAAGAAACTGCATTGGTGATCATGGCAGCTGGTATTGGCAGCCGTTTTGGCGGCGGAATTAAGCAGTTAGCACCGGTTGGCCCAAATGGTGAGATCATCATGGATTATTCCATTCATGATGCTATTGAAGCAGGATTTAATAAAGTAGTATTTATTATCCGTAAAGATCTGGAAAAGGATTTTAAGGAGATCATCGGAAACAGGATCGAAAAACAGATCCCGGTCATCTACGCATACCAGGAGCTGGATGCTCTTCCAGAAGGATATGAAGTGACAGAAGGACGTACCAAGCCGTGGGGAACCGGTCAGGCAGTTCTTACTGTAAAGGGCCTGATCGACTGTCCATTCCTCGTTATCAATGCAGATGACTATTACGGAAAAAAAGGCTTCTGCAAGATCCATGAATATATGGTAAATGAGATGAAAGAGGACGGAGATGTTTATGACATCTGCATGGGCGGTTTTATCTTAAAGAATACCTTAAGCGACAACGGCGCTGTTACCAGAGGTGTCTGCGAAGAGGAAAATGGCATTCTGAAAAAAGTAACAGAGACTTATAATATCCGCATGATGGAAGATGGGCTTCACGCATCAGATGATGCAGGAAATCCTGTAAAAGTGCTTCCTGAGCAGCTGGTTTCCATGAATATGTGGGGACTTCCGGTCAGCTTCTTAAACGAACTGGAAAAAGGATTTCCTGAATTCTTAGATAACTTAAAGCCAGGTGATATCAAAGCAGAATACCTCCTTCCAAAGATCATTGATCAGTTAGTACACGAAGGCAAAGCAAAGGTCCGTGTTCTGGATACACCAGATAAGTGGTTTGGCGTTACCTATAAAGAAGACAAGCAGGCAGTTGTAGATGCCATCAGAGGCCTGATCAGCGCCGGAGTTTATAAAGAGAAGCTGTTTGATTAATTAAACAGGTAATGTAGAAAATATACTACGTAATTTATAGAAGACACAGCAGAAATGCAATTTACGCTTTCTGCTGTGTCTTTTTTTCTTCTGGACAGTGATAATGGATGATGTCACCTGGCTTACAGTCAAGAACATAACAGATCCGGGCGAGAATATCTCCGTCTATCTTTTCTACCTGTCCTCTATACCATTTGTCTACTACTTCAAAACGGGTATTGATCTTACGAGCCAGAGCATTTCTGGTAATGCCTTTGGCATCCATGGGAGATTTAAGCTCAATTTCAACATACCCGTATTCATTGATCGTGATGATTTCTTTTTCCATGGTTTACCCCCTGTTTTTATACTAGCTGAAAAGTAACAGCTTGACGAATCTAATCAGTAAAGTTACTATGTATATAGTAACTTTGTATATGGATGCAAAAACGTAATACTACACAAACGGAGAAGTTATATGTCTCATTCAATGAAATATAATGGAGCGATCACAGCAGAAAAATTCCTTTTTTATGAAATGCGCATTGCAGCTCGTTTTTATACACAGAATGTACCTATTGAAAAAGCCATAGAAGAGGTCAGGGAAAATAATCTTTTTCAATATCCTACAGAACGTCAGGTTTCCCGAATGGTAAGAGCCTGCTACAAACGGCTGGATGCTCTTGAAAATGAAAATTTGCAGCGAGAGATCCTTTTGGCGCCAATGGATGCGGCTAAGCAGATCAATCTTTATGCCATGATGTGTCAGAACCGCCTTGTATGGGAATTCATGGTAGATGTGATCGGTGAAAAATACAGGCAGCAGGATCTTTCTTTCTCTAAAAAGGACGTGTATGTTTTTCTGACCCGGCTTCAGGCACAAAATGATGAAGTGGCTGGTTGGAGCCCATCAACGATTTCAAGGATAAGCCAGGTTTTGGTGAAGATATTGGTGGAAACAGAGATTTTAGATAATATACGGGCATCAAAATTAAATACATTGCTTTTGTGTGAAGAACTGGAGAAAGGCATCCGCGAAAACAAAAATACAGAGGCATTGGAAGCGTTTAACTGTTTCCGGGAAGAAAGAGAGGGAATGATATGAGTAATCTGAAACAGGATCTGGACCGTATCCGGGAACGCATATCAGATCCTTCTTTTTTAAAAAATGAAGGATTGTGCAATGAAGTGGGAATACATATCCAGGATGTGGATCATTGCACAGTTATCAGTTCACATATTATTGACAGTCCTATACTGGGAGCCATAACGCCACGCGAATTGTCTGGCGGAGTGAAAGTTTTGATTCTTATGTTGAAAGACGATTCTTTTATTTACAACATGTCGAATTGTGGAGATAACTGTGTATATTTTGAAGTGGATGCCTTTCTGCCGGTATGTGACAGAACTTCTTGGGGTACTCAAATGGGAAATTGAGGAAAAAGTGACCAGCAGCGGAACGGTAATCGGAGAATTCCCTTATGGAATTACTAAGACGGATGAACTTAGAGTGTAGTTTTACCCGGAACTGATCAGTGAGTTCAAAGCGGTTTCTGCCTACTATATCAGTACCAAGATGGATGGAACCAGCGTGACCATGTACTGGAAAGACGGTAATTTCGGAGTATGCAGACGAAACTACGAATATGAAGATAACGATAAATGTGCCATATGGAAATATGCTCATGAGCATAAGATCGAAGAGCGCTTAAGGGAGAATAATATTCCAGTCATAAAATTAAAAAAAGATTGCTATTTTCAGAGATGCTGAGTATAATATAAGTACCAAGAGAGAAATCTCTTCCTGATTTCAGGATACGAAGCATAAGGTGTTTGCTTCCGTTGCGCTGGCAACGTTAAAACTTTGCGCTTACTCTTCAGCCAGAGGATAATCAAGCCGGATAGGTGAAATGCCTGTAATTTGGTGGCAAAGCACCATAATGAAACCAGTTTTATGAGAATTATGGAGAAACCTTTGATACAAAGGTTTCTCTTTTACGTTAAGGGGAAATATGAAATGTACGGCACGGAATGTAAGAATATTGACGTCTGAGGAAATGTTAACTATATTGCGTAAAAGCGCAACTTTATATTCGGAATACGTTGATACTACCTTATTGTTCATATTTAGAAAGAGCAAGTCAGATACCTATGACCATTATGAAGTCCGGTTTGGTAAGAATAATTTCATGCATTTGGCAGGGATAAAGAGTGAGTCCCTAAATGCCAATGAATTTTATGAAGCTTGTATATCGGGAGAAATTACCAGGGAGCAATGTAAGCCACGGAGAGATGCAAGCACCATGTATTCAAAAATAGGAGTAATGGAGAAAATATTGGATCTGAGAAATAGTAAGTGTTATAAGATCGGAGAAAAAGATTTAGTAACACGAGACAATGACTTTGAAATGGCTACTGGAAATTCAACAGGGGTAATAGGATACGATTCGCGAATAAAGAAAAAGGGAACTAATCAGGTTGACCGGACAAAGGCATCTGTTCCAACGACATTACTGAACAGTGCTATTACGAATTATTGCTCAGATCCACAGAAGATTATGTTTGTTTTACAAAAGACAGATGCTGATGATACATACAATAAATTGTTTTACGAAATAAAGAAAGATCTATTTCAAATAGAAAAAGATGGTTTCACAGATGCGTTGAAATCATTGATTTCATTGTAATGGTCAATTTGTATTTATTGGGGGAAAATAATTCTTAATTGAGAAAAGTCAATTCATATTGAGGCGAGGGGAATGGTGCTATATATATTCCGCAGGGGAGGATTTAGTATACTAAAGTGGAAATGGAT
This sequence comes from Lachnospiraceae bacterium, assembly GCA_025758065.1. Lineage (NCBI taxonomy): Bacteria > Bacillati > Bacillota > Clostridia > Lachnospirales > Lachnospiraceae > Lachnospiraceae bacterium. The sequence continues at coordinate 803,331 of CP107199.1, read as the reverse complement.
AGCAGGACATGCTGGACCATCTCCGCTTTTTTTCTTGGTCAAAAAAATCCTGCTAACCAAATCTAAGCTATTAGGTGGTAGCTGAATTTGGAGTATATGAGATTTTCTTTTTGCTGACAAACGGGATTAAGAATTAAGAATATTGAATAAAACTCATCACTGTCGCCTATACTATAAAAACGGAATCAGTACAGTTATTTACGAAACGATGTACTGGTTATAAGAAAACAGGCAAACATGAAACGGATACCGGGGTGGAGAACTTGGCGATGAGATTGTGGAAGTCTTTTCGTATGCAGCGAAGAGACGATATTTCTTATTATGATACAATGGGGGAGTTTGAGGCGGAGCGGTTTGCGGTGAATTTGAACCAGCTGATCGCCGAGGAAATGGTAGAAAAACAGAAAGCAGGGGTAATATTTCTGTGTATCGGTACAGATCGTTCTACAGGGGACAGTCTGGGGCCGCTGGTGGGGCATAAGCTTCGAAAATACAGATTGAAAAAGGCGGCTGTGATCGGAACTCTGGATAAGCCGGTCCATGCCATGAACTTAGAGCTTTATGCAGCCTATATACACAACCATTTCCCAAATCATGTGGTAGTGGCCATCGATGCATCCGTAGGAAGTCCGGATCACGTTGGATTTGCAACATTGGGAAAAGGGGCACTGCAGCCGGGACTGGGAGTTTCCAAGGAACTGGGAGAAGTAGGGGATATTTCCATTACCGGGATCGTGGGCGGTGCAGGCAATCATGATCCTGTGATGCTCCAGAGTGTGAGGCTTTCTATGGTGATGAAAATGGCAGACTGTATATGTGAAAGCATTGCCCTTGTCGAACGATTTTGGGAAAATACAGCCATAATATGACAAAAATTTAGCACCTCTTTTGCTATTCTTATGTGAGAACATATAGGAACAGCAAAAGGGGTGTTAAATATGGGCGAATTATATGAGCTTTATCCCAAACTGCCGAAAAATATCCGGCAGATCGGGGAACGTGATACAGTATTGCGGCTTTATGTGGAAGATTATGTGAATACATATTTAAAGCGGCTGAAACCAGGAAATGGGCAGAATCTCCGTGTGGGGCTGCTTCTTGGAAACCGGGAGATCCATGAGGACATGCCGTATGTATTTGTGGATGGTGCCATGGAGATGGAACTGCTGCCTCAGGACGGTGAAAAGGTGGTATTTACAGAGGAAGCCTGGAAAAGGGCATATCAACAGGTAGAGACCATGTTCCCAAGAAGAACGGTCCAGGGCTGGTTTTTATGCGCAGGAGAAGGCATTACCTTAAATCCGCTGAATTACTGGCGGCAGCACAGCCAGTATTTTACAGGAAAAAACCAGCTGATGTATTTAAACAGCGGTCTGGATGGGGAAGAAGCGGTTTACATCACATCCACAGATGGCTTTTATCAGCTGCGCGGCTACAGCATTTATTATGAGCGTAACCAGCTGATGCAGGATTATATGATTGCCAGAAAGGATATCCTTCGGGAGGAAAGCAGGACAGATGACCGGGCGATCCGTGATTTCCGCAAAAAAATGGACGAGCACAGAACGGCGGCTGTACAGCAGAAAAGTACGGTAAATGTCCTTTCCGGCCTTTGCAGCGTACTGGCAGTCATGGTACTGGCCGGAGGTGTTGCCATGTTCAATAATTATAAAAAGCTTCATGAAATGGAAGAGGTAGTGGCATCAGCAGACCTGGGGGCAGTGATCCGGGAAGCAAGAGGCGGTGTATATCCGAGTGAGGGGGAGAAAAAAAGCCGGGAATCAGCCATGGAGGTATTGCCGGAGACTATGGTGCCGGATGATGGGTTGTCTGGAACTGAAACAGACACTTCAGAGAGTGGAAGTGAAGCTGGTGCCGCAGATGCAATGGTTTCAGGGCAGACAGATGCTGTTTCCGGGACAAACGAAGATACAGCCCGGTCAGGACAGATGCTGCAGTCCAAGGTGGCTGGTTCCGGTCAGGAATCTGTACCGGAAACAACAGATGGCGCATCTGCACAAACCACTGCTGCTTTTGCAGAACCTGCTAATTCCACACCATCTTACAAAGTATATATAGTAGGTGAAGGAGAGACGCTTTATGGAATCTGTTTTAAGGAGTACAATAATATCAGAAAGCTGGAAGAGATCTGCCGTATTAATTCCCTGACAGATGAAAACAGTATTTATGCGGGCCAGAAGCTGCTGCTTCCCTGAAATGTTCCAAAAAGTCAGAGATATTCAGATTTATTCAGAGCTATTTGCATGGATTAGTTGTCGATTTTTCCAGTGAAATGTTGTATACTTAAGCGGGTGTAAGAGAATATGAACATTATACGATTGCTATAAAAGAACATTTCACAGGAGACAAGGATGGATAATTCCAGTTTAATGAACCGTGAAAATAAAAAAAGGCAGCTGCGACGCCAGATCGTTCCTCCTATGTACCAGAATGAACAGGAAAGCGAACAGGCGATCCGCAATGCCCATAAAAAGACCGTCAGAAAACGTATGACGATCTTTATCATTGCAGCAGTGCTTTTAGGCGGCGCTGCTTTTAGTATTTATTATTATGACCGCTATCATACCTTCTATGATTTCCAGGTGGTGTGGGAAAAGAGCCTGACTGAGGAAAATCAGGAAGCAGCGATCCAGGGGGAAGGTAGTTTCTGTGGATATATGGAGTTTGGTGACGGTGTGATCAAGTACACCAAGGACGGAGCTTCTTACATAGACAGCAGGGGAAAAGCCATCTGGATGCAGAGTTATGAGATGAAATCACCCTTTGTCACTGTAAATGGCGATTTTGCAGCTATTGGGGACAAACAGGGAAATTCCATTTATATCTGCGACCGCAGTGGCTGTCAGGGACAGGTTACTACCACACTGCCGGTCCTTTCATTGTCCGTATCTGCAAAAGGAGTGGTAGCTTCTGTACAGGAGGATTCCAAGGCAAGTTATATTTATCTGTATAAAAAGGATGGAAGTGCCCTGGATATTTATGTGAAATCCCTTCTTTCCGGAGATGGTTATCCGGTGGATGTAAGCCTTTCACCAGGCGGAACCCAGTGGATCACCTCGTTTATGTATCTGGAACAGGGAATGATCAAAAATAAGATCGTATTTTACAATTTTGGCCTTGGAAAGAATGACCCGAAACGGGTAGTGGGCATTTTTCTTCCAGAGGATCTAAGTGATGCCATGGCAGGAAGAGTCCGGTTTATGGATGAAAGCCATGCAGTGGCCTTTACTGATAAGGGACTGCAGTTTTTCTCTACCCGTGTGGAAACTTCTCCGGAATCCACCAGTCAGATATTGCTGGATGAAAATATACGCAGCATCAGCTATAATGATCAGTATGCCGGTGTTATAACGGATAATGGGTCTGGTGCTGACCCATACTGTCTGCGCATTTATAAGCCGGATGGAAGCACTGTATTTGAGACTACCTTCAGTTATCAGTATACCGGTTTTGACATAGAGGATGATCTGGTAATGCTGTATAATGATAATTCCTGTTGTATTTACAACATGGCGGGAACCCGGAAATTCAGCGGAACCTTTGATTTTACTGTAAATAAAGTTCTTGCCGGCCGTTTCCCCGGAACTATTCTTATAATGGGAAACCAGAAAATGGAAGAGATACGGCTGAAGTAAGGCAGTCGTACAATCGTAAACCAGTCGTACAATAAATAGTAAATCAGCCATACAATAATAAACCAGTTATATAATAATAAAACCAGGAAAGAGAGGATATATACTATGGGGATGAAGTGCATCGGTGTTGATATAGGGGGAACCAGTGTAAAGATCGGTCTTTTTGAGACTACAGGAGAGCTTTTGGACAAGTGGGAGGTAAAGACCTGTAAGGAAGATGGCGGAGTGAATATCCTGCCGGATGTGGCAGCGTCTATCCGTAAAAAACTGGATGAAATGGGACTGGACCTGAAGAAGGATATTACAGGCGCCGGAATGGGTGTTCCGGGACCTGTTATGCCTGACGGATATGTGGAAGTATGTGTAAATCTTGGCTGGCGGGATCTGAACCCGCAGGAAGAGTTAAGCAGTCTCTTAGACGGCATTCCTGTAAAGAGCGGAAATGATGCTAACGTGGCAGCTCTTGGTGAAATGTGGCAGGGAGGCGGAAAAGGATATTCTGACCTGGTCATGGTCACTTTAGGGACCGGAGTTGGCGGTGGTGTTATTATTGACCAGAAGATCATTGCGGGAAAACATGGACTCGGGGGAGAAATCGGCCATATTCATGTGCGTGATGATGAATGGGAACACTGCAACTGCGGCGGTGTAGGCTGCTTAGAGCAGGTAAGCTCTGCAACCGGTATTGCAAGAGAAGCAAGAAGGACCATGGCAAAATCTGATAAGCAGTCCATGCTTCGACAATTCGGTGATAATGTAAGTGCAAAGAACGTGTTAGATGCTGCAAAAGCAGGAGATGAGATGGCATTGGAGGTAATGAAGACCGTCAGCCACTATTTAGGTCTGGCACTGGCACAGGTAGCTCTTACTGTAGACCCGGAAATTTTTGTTATCGGAGGCGGTGTATCAAAGGCCGGACAGTTCCTTATTGATATGGTCCAGAAAGATTATGACTATTTCACCCCGATCTCCAAGAATAAGGGTAAACTGGGGTTAGCAACACTGGGAAATGACGCAGGTATTTATGGAGCAGCAAGATTGGTATTGTAGTAGTAAATCATTGCATATTGTGAAAAAAATAATTATAATGATGGTATGGGGAATCATTATGAAATATACAGAAAGAGTGGGAAATTTATGCCTATACCATCGAAAACTGAGAGTATCCAGACTCTCAGTGTAAAAGACAGGATTTATAATGTTGTGTGCGAATGGATCATTATCGGAGTCCTTAAATCCGGGGAAAAGATCCTTGATTCAGAGCTGGCCCAATATTTTGATGTAAGCCGCACCCCTGTAAGAGAAGCCATCCAGATGTTAGAAAGACAGAAGCTGGTAAAGGTGATCCCAAGCAGGGGAAGCATGTGAACGGATCAGTGAGGAACAGCTGCATATCAGCAGGGTAACAAGCTTTATAATAGGAATAAACGTTAAAAACAGATATAAACAGAGCCCGCCGGGAAGTGATATTGATCACAAACCGGCGGGCTTTTTATATTGCTGTGTATGATATTTGGAGTGTCAGCTGCACGCAGCAACTGACATTTATTTGTGGTGACGGATCAGCACAGTTATTTACGAAACAATGTACTGGCAGGTCATATGTCTATTTACTGGACCCATACACCGTCTGCATTTACATTGTAGCCATCTGGTGTGGTGCAGTTTACATACAGAGCACCGTCAGGAGCCAGGCAGTAATCTAAGCCGCCGACCTTGATCCAGCCGGTAGCCATATAGCCTTCTGCATCGAAATAGTACCATTTTCCGTTGATCTCTTTCCACTGGGATGCCGGATAGGAACCATCAGCGTTCTGATACCACCAGCGTACATTGTCAGCAGCATTCTTCCAGCCTTCGGTAACGGTATTGCTGTCGCCGGAAGTGGAGCCAGGAGTCCAGGCAAAGGAAGTCACCCATTTGCTTTTTGCATTGTTGCTGGCTTTTACGGAACGTACTTTAAATGTATAGCTGGAACCGTCGGTCACCCAGTTGGAGAAATCATAGTAAGTTCCATATACGGAAACTGTGGAACTGGAGCCATCTGGAGGTGTTACCAGGGAACCGTCCTTATATAACTGCAGCTGGTAATATTTGGCAGAAGGTACCTCGGTCCAGGTTGCCATACCGGGAGAGTAGGTGAACCACAGTGCACTGCCTGGTGCAGGAGCAGTGCTCATATCTGCATCTTTATCAAATACCAGGCGGACACGCAGTGCAATGGTAGCACCGCCGTCTTTTTTACTTGCGCTGACATACTCTACTTTATCATAACGGGACTTAATGGAGTTTGCAAGTGTGAGCTTGAAGTTGCTGGAACTGGTTCCGGAGAAGGTATATTCATCTTCGTCTTCCAGCCCAATGAGGATCTCAGCTTCCGGTGGATTGGATTTGCTCCAGTCTTCCCCTTCATCATTGGTAACTTCTACAGAATCAAGGTAGTAATAGTTGGTGTTGTCACCGGTGGCAGTTACTTCAACCTCGCCTCCGCTGCTTCCTGAGCGGATGTCAGTATCAATGGTCAGGTTGATCTTTCCCACTTTCTTTTTGCTTGCCGCAAAGGCGCATGGTGCCATGCAGGAAGAAACAAGAAGTGCGGAAAGGAGAAGTGCAGTTGCTTTTTTAAAACGGATCATGTTCATCGTCCTTTCTTTTGCAAAACTGTCGTTGGACAATTTTGGCATTCTTAGTTAATTCCTACTATAACATAAAATGGGTCCTTTTAAAAGCAAAGAACCCATTAGAAACAGTTTTACCCCAAATCGTAAGAAAAAGGTAAAATATACGTTATATACATAAAACTTTATAGAGAGGTAGAACCTGGCAGTGAGAAGATAAACTCGGTTCCCACACCTTCTGTGCTGATCACATCAATGTTTTCCCCATGTGCCTGAATGATCTCTTTTACAATAGAAAGTCCCAGACCGGTGCCACGTTTGTCTTTGCCTCTGGAAAGGTCAGTCTTGTAGAAGCGGTCCCAGATTTTTTTAATACTGTCTCTGGGAATGCCGATACCTGTATCTTTTACAGAAATAAAGATCTTTTCGTATTTGCTGGATGCCTGGATATAGATCACAGAGTCATCGTGGCTGAATTTGATGGCATTGTCAATGAGATTATAAAGAACCTGTTGGATCTTTCCCATGTCCGCATAGACCATCTGGATGTTATCAGAAAATGTAAGGTCAAAACGGATATGTCTGGAATCGCAGGTGCCTTCAAAAGAAGCGGCTGTGTCCTTGATCACCCGGTTGATGTCAAAATTGGTCCTGGATAAAAAGCCTTTTGCATCTAAGGAGTTTAAGGTCAGCATGCTTTCTGTCAGTTTATGAAGGCGTTCTGTCTCAGAAATAACTCTGGATAAGTATTTTTCATACATTTCCGGTGGAATGGTGCCATCTAAAATAGCTTCAAGATAACCTTTGATAGAGGTCAGCGGTGAGCGGAAATCATGGGAGACATTGGCAATGAAATTGCGCTGGTATTCCTCCATTTTATTAAGCTCATCAGACATATAATTTAAGGTGTTGGAAAGATAGCCCATTTCATCGTGTGCATTTACCTTGATCCGGTAGTTTAGATTGCCGGCAGCGTATTCATTGGCACCTGCTGCGATCTTTCGCAGGGGCAGATATACAGTGATGGTAAATACCACAAGGATGACTAGTGACAAAGCAAAGATAATGGCACAGGTCATATAGAGGATATCTAAAATATGGCTCTGGGAATCGGCGATCTCACTGACCGGCAGGTGGATGAGTACATAGCCATAAGTGGTATAATTGCCGGTTACAGGAGCAGATACACTGAGTACATTCTGGTCAAAAAGCTTATAATAGGTGCCAATGGTATAGGAACGGTTTCCGGTAGCAGTGGGGTCAAAATCCGGGATGATGGTATGGATCCTGGCACCATTTTTGCTGTCCATGATCACAACGCCGCTTTTATTGACTACCCATATTTCTGTGCGCAGGTAGGTTGACACATTTTTCAGCTGGGTGGAAAAAAGGTCCATATCCTGATGCTGGCCCTGGTACATAAGGCTGCAGGAGGCAGCAATATCATTTGCCTCATCGTATAAGGCATTGGCACGGTCTTTGACCAGATAATCACGGGTTATGCCGGAAGAAAAAGTGGCAATGGTAAGTACGCTTAAAAGGCCGAAGATCAGATAACCCAGTATAAATTTAGAGTAAAGAGAGCGGGCCATCTGATCACCTCTTCACTTCAAACTTGTAGCCGATGCCCCATACAGTAGTAATGGCCCAGTTGCCATGATCTTTGATCTTTTCACGAAGACGTTTGATGTGGACATCTACAGTACGGGTATCACCAATGTACTCATAACCCCAGATATGGTCCAGAAGCTGTTCTCTGGTAAATACCTGATTAGGAGAGGAAGCTAAAAAGTATAAAAGCTCCAGTTCCTTTGGAGGCATTTCAATGGAATGTCCCTTATAAATGACAGAATAGTTGGTCAGGTTTACGATCAGGTCCGGGTATTCTACATATTCGCCCTGCTGCTTTGGCTCTGATACTGCGGCAGCAGGGGAAGCCTGATATCGGCGCAGGACTGCTTTTACCCGGGCTACCAGCTCTTTAGAATCAAATGGCTTGATCATGTAGTCATCTGCTCCCAGCTCCAGGCCAAGGACCTTATCGAAGATCTCACCTTTGGCGGAGAGCATGATAATGGGCACCTGGGAACTGGTACGCAGCTCCCGGCATACCTGGTAGCCGTCCATGCCCGGCAGCATCAGGTCTAAAAGGACCAGGTTTGGCTTAAAATCCGGAAAACGCTTTAATGCTTCTTCCCCGTCACCTACGATCATAGTTTCATAACATTCTTTCATCAGATAAAGCGAGATCAGTTCTGCGATGTTTGCATCGTCATCTACAATGAGTATCCGCTGTTTTTCTGCCATTGCAAGTTACCTCCCTGTATAATTATCTGTTCTCCTGGAGCTGCCCATGTACCAGCTTTTGTGGCAGATCTTCCACCAGCCGCACCCGGATTTTAGAGGCGGACGCAACGCCGAACCTCAAAATTTGGGCACAACTGACAAAAAAATTTCACAAGCTCAGGTACAGAAAGAGTGTGGGAGAACATTTATGGTTGTGATCTGATGCTACTTAAAAGTAACGATGGTCACACCGGTTCCGCCTTCGCCGAATTCGCCCAGGCGGAAATCTTTTACGTATTTTAATTGTTTTAATCGTTTGTGGCAGGCAGTTTTTAATGCTCCTGTGCCTCGCCCGTGGACTACACGTACGCTTGGCAGATGGGCCAGATATGCGTCATCCAGATATTTCTCCATAGCAGGAACAGCTTCATCTGTAGTCATGCCGATAAGATTGACTTCCGGTGAAACAGAGAAGGATTTTGACATCTTGATCTGTCCGGAGCCGGAATGAGAGCCCTTTGCCTGTGAAAAGGTCTTCTTGGATTTACTGGTTCCTGTTCCGGAAACGGCACCGTAGGAGCGGGATGAGCCGTCTCCTAATGTGGCGCTGATATCGTCTTCACGGATCAGTTCAATATCCCGTATATTGACTTTGGAACGCAGGATGCCCATCTGCACAAACAGATTCCCGGTACTGTCCGGAAGAGAACTGACAGTACCCTTTAAGTTCATGGAAAGGACCTTAACGCCGTCACCGATCTTTAATTTTTTCGCAGAAACAGGCTGGCTTGGGCCTTTGGCTTTAACTGCCAGTTTGTCATCCGTTTTCTTTAGCTGTTCCCGTAATTTGGTGCGCTGTGCCTCTAATTCTTTATTCACCCCGGAGTCTGCAGCCAGTTTGTTGATCTGGCGGATGGTCTGGTCTGCAGTTTCCTTGGCTTCGCGCAGGATGCGCTGTGCTTCTTCAGCTGCATTGCGGATCATCTTGTCCTTGCGTTCATCCAGATGCTCTTCCTTGCGGGTGAGACGGGATTTTAACTGGGCGATCTCTTCTTTATAGGAGCGGATCTCTTCCTGTTCTTTTTCAATGGTCACACGGCTGTTTTCCAGGCTGGTGAGCAGATCCTCAAAGGACTCATCTTTGGCTTCCAGATGGTTTTTTGCATCCTCGATAATGTAATCCGGCAGTCCAAGCTTTTTGGAAATAGCAAAAGCATTACTCTTTCCTGGAACACCGATGAGCAGGCGGTAAGTTGGCTGCAGGGTTTCAACGTTAAATTCGCAGCAGGCATTTTCCACCCCCGGTGTGGTAAGGGCAAATACCTTTAATTCGCTGTAATGGGTAGTTGCCATGGTGCGGCATTTCATATTGTGTAAAAATGACAGCATGGCAATGGCAAGGGCAGCGCCTTCAGTAGGATCAGTGCCGGCTCCCAGCTCATCGAAAAGACAGAGAGAACGGGAGTCTGCCTCACTTAAGATACGGACGGTATTGGTCATATGGGCAGAGAAGGTACTTAAGCTCTGCTCAATGCTCTGTTCATCACCGATATCCGCGAATACATTGTCAAAAACAGCTAATTCAGAGCCTTCCCAGGCTGGAATATGAAGTCCCGCCTGACCCATTAATGTAAAAAGCCCCACTGTTTTTAAGGAAACGGTCTTACCTCCGGTATTAGGGCCTGTTACGATCAGCAGGTCAAAGTCTTTTCCAAGCCATACATTAATAGGAACAGCTTTTTTCTGGTCCAGTAACGGGTGGCGGCCGTCTTTGATGTTGATATAGCCTTTATCGTTGAAAATGGGAGCTGTACAGCGGTACTGGTGGGATAAGGCTGCTTTGGCAAAAATGAAATCCAGCTGGGCTAACAGCTCCATATCTAACTGCAGTTCTTCTATGTGCGGTGCTGTCTGGTTGCTTAAAGAAGCTAAAACAGCCTCGATCTCTTTTTGCTCCTGGATCTCCAGCTCGCGGATCTCATTGTTTAATTTTACAATGGCCATTGGTTCGATAAAAAGGGTAGAACCTGTGGCAGACTGGTCATGGACCATGCCGGATACCTGGCTTTTGTACTCTGATTTAACAGGGAGACAGTACCGGCCGTCACGCATGGTGATCACAGCGTCCTGTAAATAGGTACGGTGGGAGTTCAGGATAGAGTTCAACTGGGTATGGATACGGTCTGCGCAGGCTTTTAAGGAACGGCGTACATGGGACAGACCGGGACTTGCGTCATCAGCAATCTCATCTTCGGAAAGGATGCAGCGCTTGATCTCATTGTTCACTGGTGTAAGCGGCTCTAAGGCCTGAAATAAGGGGTCTAAGGAGTCAGGCGCATATTCTTCAGCTGCTGTCTGTTTAGGAGGCTGCTGTCCCGGAAAACGTGGTGTAAAGGTGTTTTCAGGAATATCCTGACGGCCGTAGGCTTTAGCACGGGCAGTGACGGTAAGGACGGAGCTGATGGAAAGCAGTTCGCTGATGCTTAAGGAGCTGCCAATCTCCAGGCGTTTTAAGGAGCTGCCGATATCCCGCAAGCCAGAGAAAGATACTGTACCTTTTAAGCGGACTCTGTCAGCTGCATCTGTGGTCTGCGCCTGCCAGGTACGTACCTCTTCCAGATCTGAAGATGGAACAAGATCCCGGCAGAGGGATTTTCCCAGCGGGGAAGCCGCATGGGATTCCAGCTGTGTGATGATCTTTGTATATTCTAAAGTTTTTAAGGCTTTTTGGTTCATATTTATTGGTTCCTCCAGGTATTGCATAAGGTTCACGCAACAGACCTGTGCTTACGCAAGGGGGCTGTTTCGTTGAAATGTTTCTTACAGAGTGGGCGTGAAAGGTTCACTCACAGCCCTGCGCTGACGCGCTCTGCTGTCTGCTGGCGCAGGTAAAAACAAATGCCGCCGTTGGCGTCGCTTGTTTTTCTGCTGTGCCTTTACATTATAACAGCAAATATTATGTTTTACTATGGGAAATTTCTCAGGAGAAATGGGGAGAAAACGGAGGATATATCGTTACAGTTCAACCATGACATCTTCTTGTTTCCATATTCATGAAAACAAGAAGCTTGGTGGTTCCACCATATGCTGATTTGGATGAGAAAGTGCTTATGCAAGCAAGCTTGCAACACACTCCCTCATTCAAACCAGCGCATGGCTGAACTGTAATGATATATCGGCAAGAATCCTATAGAACATCTTGCATAATGCCAGGAAGAACCTTATAATAGGAATAAGATTCTTCGCAAGGAGGAACACAATGGCGGATAAGCGTACAGATAAGGATGACAATGTAAAAGAAGACCGCTCCTGGCAGTTTATCCAGGAGAAGATCGTGCGTCAGCCGTTATCAAGAAGGCAGATCATCAGATATATCATCTTGACGGTTATTTGCGCAGTGCTGTTTGGAACCATATCAGCGGTTTGTTTTACAGTGACCAAAACTGTGGCTAAAAAGATAATGGGCCAGGAAAAAGCAGAGGAAAGCCGTCCTATTACCATACCAAAAGATGAGCCGGAGACGCAGACTCCGGTACCTGTGCAGGAAGCTTCTACAGAGCCTACAGAGCCGGTAGAAGAAAAAGTCCGTTCAGAATTAGAGAAATATCCCTATTCTCTGGAAGATCTGAATAAAATGTACGGTAATTTAAGAACACTGGCATCGGAAGCAGATAAATCCATTGCTGCGATCCATTCCATCCAGCGGGAAAAAGACTGGTTTGATAACCCCATCGAAACCACAGGTCAGTTTTCAGGCGTTGTGATCGATGTCAGAAGAGAAGAAGTGCTGGTACTGGCTCCGTCAAAAGCAGTGGAAACAGCAGATTCCCTGGAAGTGGTATTTTCAGACAGCGAAGTAGTGCCGGGCACTGTAAAACAGACAGATTCCCAGATGGGCCTGACTGTGATCTGTGCAGATGTATCTTCTTTAGAGGATGTCCAGTATGAGAAGATCAAACCTGTAAAACTGGGAAATTCCTATAGCTCAAGACAGGGAGATCTGGTGTTTACTATGGGTTCACCAGCAGGAATGGTACATTCCAGCAGCTATGGTTTTATTTCCTATATAGCAAAAAATGTACAGATGACAGATGGAAATGCCCGGGTTCTGTATGCAGATGTTAAAAGCAGAGCAGATGCCGGTACTTTCCTGTTTAATACAGATGGAGAGCTTATTGGCTGGGGGACAGACCGCTATGACCAGGATGTGGAAACTGGGATGAAGACATTTATGTCTATTTCTGATTACAAGGGAATTCTGGAACTTTTGAGCAATGGGATTCCGGTTCCTTATTTGGGGATCGAAGGCCAGGAAGTCACCACAGAAATGGAAAAAAATGGAATGCCGGCAGGTATCTATATTACAGCGGCAGCTCCGGAAAGTCCTGCTTACAATGCCGGACTTCAGTCTGGTGATATCTTAGATGAGATCAACGATGTTAAGATCGAGGGAATGAAGAATTTCCAGGCCCAGGTGGAAAGACTCCATGTGGGTGATCACATTACAGTAACAGTCCAGAGAAATAATGGAAAAGATGAGTACAAAGAGATAGAATTTGCAGTAACAATGGGAGCCAGGTAGAAAAGGTGCCGGGCTCTCTTTTATGGAAAAATCAATGAAAATAATAAAAAATGAGGTAGAAAGATGAGATATATCGAAAGCTTCCGTGAAGGAATGCATGTATCAGATGTATATTTATGTAAGAACAAGCAGATCCAGCTTACAAAAAATGGAAAAGAGTATGGAAATGTGGTCCTTCAGGACAAGACAGGAACCATTGATGCCAAGATCTGGGACTTAAATTCTCCGGGAGTGGGGGATTTTGATACTATGGACTATGTGTGCATTGAGGCTGATGTGACTCTTTTCCAGAATTCCAATCAGTTAAATGTACGACGGATCCGCAAAGCAGGAGAAGGAGAGTACATAGAGTCTGATTATCTGCCTGTATCTAAGAAGGATATTGGAAAAATGTATGAAGAACTGCTGGGATTTATTAAGAGTGTAAAGAATCCATATTTGAACCGTCTGTTGTCCAGTTTCTTTGTAGATGATGCCGCTTTCGCAAAGGCATTCCAGTTCCATTCTGCAGCAAAGACAGTTCATCATGGTTTTGTAGGGGGATTGTTAGAGCATACTTTAAGTGTTACAAAGCTGTGTGACTATTATGCAGGCTATTATAAAGAGTTAAACCGGGATCTGCTGATCGCAGCAGCTATTTTCCATGATATCGGAAAAACAAAAGAGCTTTCCCGCTTCCCGGAAAATGATTATACCGATGATGGTCAGTTACTGGGCCACATTATTATTGGTACAGAAATGGTGTCTGAGCGCATGAAGGAGATCGAAGGCTTCCCTGCAAGTATTGCAGTTGAGTTGAAGCACTGCATTTTGGCACATCACGGGGAACTGGAATATGGTTCTCCAAAGAAGCCTGCGCTGCTGGAAGCGCTGGCACTGAATTTTGCAGATAATACAGATGCAAAAATGGAAACCATGATCGAAGCATTAAATGCCGGTGGAGAAAACAAAGGCTGGCTGGGATTCAACCGCCTGTTAGAGTCCAATATCCGCAGAACAACGGAGTAAAATCAAAATATGGAAAAAAATCAGGAATTTACAGTATCCATTGAGGATATGAGTGAAGACGGCGCAGGGATCGGAAAACTGGACGGTTATATCTGGTTTATTAAAGATGCAGTGATCGGCGATGTAGTCCGGGCCCGTGCCATGAAGATGAAAAAAAATTACGGATTTGCAAGGCTGATGGAGATTCTTACTCCATCTGCAGCACGGGTAGAGCCAAGGTGTCCTGTTGCCCGTCAGTGCGGCGGCTGTCAGCTTCAGGCCATGTCCTATGAAGAACAGCTGAAATTTAAGGAGCGGAAGGTGAAAAACCATCTGTTAAGGATCGGGAAATTTAGAGAAGATGAGATCCATATGCTTCCTATTATGGGAATGGAAGAACCATGGCGCTATCGTAATAAGGCACAGTTTCCTTTTGGAATGGATAAAAATGGAAATATTGTGGCCGGATTTTATGCAGGACGCACCCATGATATTATTGAGTGCGAGGATTGTCTGTTAGGTGTAGAGGAAAATAAGGATATTCTGGACATTATCAAAGGATTTATGAGAGACCATAATATCCGTCCCTATGATGAGACTGCCCATAAAGGCCTGGTGCGCCATGCGCTGATCCGCAAGGGCTTTCATTCCGGTGAGCTTATGGTCTGTCTGGTGATCAACGGAAAAGATATTCCGTTAAAGGAACAGCTGGTGGAAGAATTGTGCCGGATAAAAGGCATGACCAGCATTTCCTACAGTATCAATCAGGAAAAGACCAATGTGATCATGGGAAAAGAGATCGTTAATTTATATGGTCCTGGTTATATTACTGATAACATTGGAAATGTGACTTATCAGATCTCACCATTATCATTTTATCAGGTCAATCCAGTACAGACGGAAAAGCTGTATGGAACAGCCCTGGAGTATGCAGGACTTACCGGAAGTGAAACAGTCTGGGATCTGTACTGCGGGATCGGCACCATTTCCCTGTTTTTAGCACAGAATGCCAAAAAGGTATACGGCGTGGAGATCGTTCCCCAGGCAATTGAAGATGCCAGAAGAAATGCAGCTTTAAATCATATTACTAATGCAGAATTCTTTACCGGAAAGGCAGAGGAAGTCCTTCCGGAACAGTATGCGAAAAACAAGGTCTATGCCGATGTCATTGTAGTAGATCCACCAAGAAAAGGTTGCGATCAGGTCTGCCTTGACACCATTTTAAAAATGGCTCCCAAGCGGGTTGTCTATGTAAGCTGCGATTCCTCTACGCTGGCAAGAGATCTGAGATATCTGGCAGATGGCGGATATGAGGTAGAAAAGGTAAGATGTTGCGATATGTTTGGACAAAGCTGTCATGTGGAGACGGTTGTCTTTTTGTCCAAACATTGAGACAAGAATACTTGTCTCGATGAACGTGGCAGTCGGCAAATCGAGAGGCAAGCATCCCGGCTTGCCTCATTGCTCGCGTAAAAGCCGGATGACACGATAGTGATCGTTCTGTAGAAACTTGAGAAGCCAATTCCCTATTCAAACCATTGATAAATGAACTGTACCCCCAGAAATTTGCATAAAATTTAAATAATACTTGAAAAAATCCTATCGATATGCTAATATAAAAATGCACATGGAAAACGATTTCCATTTAGCAGATAGGAACAATATGAACAAAGATAAAGTAACTATCCATGATGTAGCGAGAGCGGCTAATGTTTCGCCGGCTACAGTTTCCAGGGTTTTAAACAATTCAGACCACCCGGTGAAGCCGGAGTTAAAGGAGAAGATCCTTCTTGCTTCCAAGCAGTTAGGATATATCCCGAATCTTCAGGCCAGGAACCTGAAGAGTAAAAAAAGTACATCTATAGGGATCATCATTCCGTCTATTGCGAATCCATTTTATCCTTCTATTGTAAGGGGAATCGAAGATGAGATCGTCAGCCGGAATTATCACATGTCCATATCAAGCTGTGACAGAGATAAAGAACGGATCAACTACAGCATTGAAAATATGCTGGCAGTAAACGTTCAGGGCATCATCAGTATTTACATTGATGAGATACCGGAAGCTATGTTCCGCCTGGTAAAACGAGGTGGAGTTGCTTTAAATGTTGTTTCTAACGGTATCTGTATACCGGATATGCACACCATTATGGTAGACAAGGTAGAAGAATGCGAGCTGGCAGTACAGCATCTGCTGGATCTGGGACATAAAAAAGTTGCCATGCTGTTTGACAAGCTGGATAACTCCATCCGAAGAAGCCGTCTGACGGGTTATAAGCAGGCACTTGGAAAAGCGAAGATCCCATACAGGGAAGAATATGTTTATATCTGGGGACGCGATGCAATTGCTGATGTAACAGAATCCGCAGACAAAGGCTATTATCTTACTAAAGCTCTTTTAGAGAGAACACCGGAAGTTACAGCTTTTGTATGTATGAATGATGCTATGGCATTAGGCGCTTTCAAAGCAGTCCGGGAAGCCGGAAAGAAAGTGCCAGACGATTATTCCATTGTCGGATTCGATGATCTGGTATTTGCAGATTCCATTGATCCATCTCTTACTACGGTAGGTTTGGACCAGTATCTATGGGGAAAGAAGCTTGCCCAGTATTATTTCTCTTTACTGGAACATCCTCAGGTGAAGGAATCCTGTGTAAGTGAGGAGGAAGTTCTGGTAAGATCTAGGCTGATCCCGCGCCAGAGTACTAATAAGATCGTATTATGATATATATTTGCACACCACAGCAGGTGTGCAAAAAAATCTGAAAAGTGGAAAACGATTTCCATATATTTTTTATCAGAATGGAAAACGTTTTCCACAAAGAATCAATCTGTCTGGGGCAGATGACGTGATAAAGGAAAGTATGTTTATTTCCGCAAAAAAGGCTATATACAGTGACTGCACTGTATGAGTATAAAACCAAACACATTTTATGTATTAGAAAGGGGTTATTTATTATGAGAAAAATGTTTTATGTAATGTGCGCAGCAGGCGTAGCAGCATCTTTAGCAGGATGTACAAAGATGGACACTGCAGCTACTACAGCAGCACCGGCAGCTACAGAGGCCGCTGCAAAGGAGGAAACAAAAGCAGAGGAAAAAGCAGAACCAGCAGCAGAAGCAGAGGTAAAACTGATTGGTGCCCATGTTAATACGGTTGACAGTTCCTATCAGGCTGGTTTTGATGCAATGAAAGAAAAACTGGAAGAAGTATCTGGCGGAAAGATGACCGTTGAGATCCATCCAAACGGCGAGTTAGGCGGAAATGAAGCAGAATTAGTTGAGAAGATGGCAACAGGAACCGTTGATATGATCGTTGCTTCTCCAAACTTCGTGGCAACCACTGGTGTTAAAGAAGCAGACCTGTTCTCCATCCCATTCCTTTACACAGGCTTAGATCACTGGACAGCAGTTGTAGATGGAGAAGTTGGAAAGACTATTTCTGATAAGATCAATGCAGGCGGCGTTCTTCATAACTTAGGCTACTGGAGCTGCGGTACCAGAGAGTATTTTGGTGTTAAACCCGTAAATACAGTAGAAGATTTCAAGAACGTAAAGATCCGTGTACAGGACTCTGATGTAGTACGTTCTGTATGGTCTGCGCTGGGAGCAAACCCAACCACACTGGCTTACAACGAATTGTACAGCGGACTTCAGAACCACGTAATCGATGCAGCAGAAAATGATCTTGGAAACATCTTACTGCAGAAATTCTACGAAGCTGGTCCTTACGTATCTTTAACAGACCATGACATTGCAACCAGAATGTTCCTGATCGGAGCTAACAAGTACAACAGCTTAACTGATGAGCAGAAGCAGTGGGTAGATGAAGCAGCAGAATATGCCTGCAAAGAGCAGAGAGCATTTGATAAAGACCTGAACGATAAAGCACTTGAGACCATCAAGGAAAATGGCGGTATCGTAAACGAAGTAGATAAAGACAGCCTGATCGCAGCTTGTGCAGACGCTAAAGATGCAGCAGCTGAGAAGATCGGTGTAACTGATCTCTACAACAAGGTAAATGAAGCAGCAAAATAAGCAGGCATAGCAGATACGGCATTGTAAGGAAAACGCGTATGGCTGTGTAGATAGTTGTACGCGTTTTTCATATGTTTTTCCAGAATGTTTTGCACCTGATCCCGTGAAAAGATTCCGGGAGAACATTATGTCCTCTCGGAGTCTTTCCTGCACCTGCCTTTGTGGCCGATTTCCCGCCAGCCGCACCCGAATTTCATCAACGTACGCACCGCGTACGCCTCAGAAATTTGGGCACAACTGACAAAAAATCTTCTCACAAAATCAGGCACAGAAAGATTCCGGGAGAACATTGAAAATGGAGGTTTTAACGTGAAAAAGATATGTGATCTGATGGAAAAAGTTCTGTATATCGTAGGAATGGCATCTGTTGCAGTTTTCTTTGTATGCACTACAGTACAGGTATGTTCCCGTGTATTTGGATTTCAGGCGGCTTTTACAGAAGAGGTTGCCAACGCAGCGTTGGCATGGTGCTGCTTTATCGGATCAGCACCAATGGTTCGTTCCAATGAGCATTTTAAATTTACAGCATTAACCGAAAAATTAAAAGGAAAATCCCTTTTTGCAGATGAACTGGTAGGACATGTATTTGTCCTGATCTTCAATCTGGTAGTTGGCATTTACGGCATTAAGCTCGTACAGCAGTTTGCAGCCTGGAAAATGACTTCTATGCCAGTAAGTAAAGGATGGAGCTGGTTATGTGTTCCTATTTTTGGTCTGACAGCAGCAGTGTTCTCTGTAGAAAATATCATAGATTGTATTAAGCATCCTGACAGAGGCCAGGTAGAAGATGCAGTTGAAAAGGCAATGAAGGAGGCAAAATTATGATACTAGTACTGGTTGCAGCATTTCTTATCTTATTGTTTGCAGGAATCCCCATTGCCTACATTTTAGGTCTGGTGGCACTTCTTGGTATTTCCCAGTTAAATTCTATTTCTTTAATTACAGTTGTACAGAAAATGTTTACCGGTCTGAACAGCTTTACACTGCTTGCAGTTCCGCTGTTCGTTCTGGCGGCAAACATTATGAACCGTGCAAAGATCAGTGAGAAACTGATCCAGTTCTGTAATGGTATTGTGGGAAGATTCCCAGGCGGTCTTGCATATGCAAATGTTTTAGTTTCCATGTTATTTGCCGGAATTTCCGGTTCTTCCCAGGCTGATACAGCAGGTATCGGTTCCATTTTGATCCCGGCAATGGAAGAAGAAGGTTACAGCCAGGAAACTTCAGTAGGTGTAACGGCAGCTTCTTCTACGATCGGTATTGTTATCCCGCCGTCTATTCCTATGGTTGTTTACTCTTCTGTAGCAGGCGCATCCATTGGAGCACTGTTTTTAGGCGGTGTTGTTCCTGGTATTTTGGTCGGTCTTGGACAGATGTTTGTTATTTTTATGGGAAATAAGAAATATCATTATCCAAAACAGGATCCAATGTCATTTAAAGACTTCTTAAAACTGGCTATAAAATGTCTTCCTCCAGTATTAACACCTGTTATCATTATCGGTGGTGTTATCGGGGGCTTATGTACGGCAACTGAATCTGCAGCTATTGCATGTATTTATGCGATCATCCTTGGTGTATTCGTATTCAAAAACCTTTCTTTAAAAGATGTAAAGCCATTACTTTATGACACACTTCGTACCAGTGCCACTTCCCTGTTTGCACTGGCAACTGCAAATGCATTAGGACAGCTTTTAAGCTACTACAATGTAAGTACCAGTGTTCAGCAGATGTTCGCTACCTACTTCCCATATAAGTGGCAGTTCTTACTGGCAGTTATTGGATTCTATTTATTCCTTGGAACATTCATGGATGCGATCCCTGCAATGATCCTGTTTGTTCCTGTATTAATGCCTGTTGCAACTGCATTTGGTATTACACCGGTACAGTTAGGTCTGATCATCGTTATCACACTGGC
Source organism: Lachnospiraceae bacterium (assembly GCA_025758065.1). Classification (NCBI taxonomy): domain Bacteria; kingdom Bacillati; phylum Bacillota; class Clostridia; order Lachnospirales; family Lachnospiraceae; species Lachnospiraceae bacterium. The sequence goes on along the minus strand of CP107199.1, from coordinate 783,249 downwards.
AGTTGGTCAGGTAACACCGCCTTATGGACTGTGTCTGCTGATCGCAGGAAGAATTTCCGGAATGAGTGTGCAAAAGTCGTTTAAGGCAGTTATCCCGTATATCATGGTTTCTGTAGTAGTAGTAGTACTGATCGCATTTTTACCGGATATTGCCTTTGCATTACCGAAACTTATTAAGCCAGAGTGGTTTTAACAGGCGGGTACTTTTATAGTCATATGTTCTCTCGGAATCTTTCTGTATCTGATTTTGTGAGAAGATTTTTTGTCAGTTGTGCCCAAATTTCTGAGGCGTACGCGGTGTGTACGGTGATGAAATTCGGGTGCGACTGGCGGAAAATCGGCCACAAAGGCAGGTGCAGGAAAGACTCCGAGAGGACATTCATTTCCAAAGGAGGGATTTTTCATGGAGAAAAAGAAGGTAGCGATCGTCACATTAGGTGACAGCCGTCGCGAATTTTATAAAAAGAGAGAAGCAATTGTAGCAAGCGAGATCGAAAAGGTGAAAAAGGCATTTGGGGATAAATATGACCTTTATATCTCACCTATTGTATTTGACACAGAAGATGGACAAAATATTTCTGATGAGATCAAGAAACAGGGCATTGAAGCTGTGATCATCCATGTGCCCATCTGGGCAACCCCATCTTTAGCATTCCGCATTGCCTATGGAACTTCTTATCCGGTGCTGCTGTTAGGCAACCTGCAGCGCAATACGTCCAGCCTTGTAACACTGCTGGCAGTTGGAGGTATGTTAGACCAGACCGGAAAGAAGTGCATCCGTGTATCTGGTGATTATGAAGATCCCAAGATCCAGGAAAAGGTGGATAACTTTGTAAAAGGCGTTTATGTGGCAGAAGGCATCCGCCGTTCCAGCTATGGAATGATCGGCGGAAGAAGTATTGGTATTGGAACTACAGTAGCAGATCCAAGCCAGTGGCAGAGTACCTTTGGGGTAGAGTTTGACCACTGCGATCAGTATGAGATCGTATACCGTGCAAAGGCACTGGACGAAGAACGTGTCCAGAAGCATTTAAAGTGGGTAAAGGAAAATGTACCGAGGATAGAATTCGGGGACAAGTTTACAGAGAAAACACTGGAATTACAGGTACGCAGTTATCTGGCATTAAAGGATATGGCTGCGGAAAAGAAGTATAACTTTATGGGCATCAAGTGCCAGCAGGATATGAGCGATCATTTCGTTCTCCAGTGTCTGGGTGTGGCATTATTAAACAACCCATATGACGCAGACGGCGAAAAGACACCGATCCCAACTTCCTGTGAGTGTGACTGCGACGGTGCTATGACCATGCGCATCTTAAATCTGTGCGCAGAAGGAAAGCCTTCCTGTTTGCTGGACATCAAGTTCTTTGATGGAAACGATAAGGAATTTGTACTGGCAAACTGCGGCAGCGTGGCACCATATTTCGCTGATCCGGACAACAAAGAAGAAGCTATGAAGAAGATCGCTTTAATGCCCCATATCTTCGGGGAAGCAGGCGGTGCGTCCATCCAGTTTATCTCCAAACCAGGTGATGTGACTGTTGCCAGACTGTTCCGCAGCAATGGAAAGTATGTATTGGGCTGCTTTGAGGGAACCACAAAGATGTATCCTCTTGAGAAGTTAAAAGAGACTACATACTGCTATCCACATGCATTCGTAGAAGCAGAGGCAGACTACGAAAAGTTCTACGAGAAGATCAACTCCAACCATCTGCATATGGTTTATGGAAAGTATGCGAAGGTTTTAAAGATGTTCTGTGAGATCGTGGGAATTGAGTATATCTGTTTTAATAAGTAGTGCTTGTACAAAAAGCAAATGAATGAGTTGTAAAATTTACAGGTTTACACAGCAACGTCAAAATGTTATGATACTGGTACATTATTTACGAAAACGATGTACCGGTGTCCTGAGGCCAGAAATCTTCCTGCAAGCAGGCTTGCATCAGATTTCTGGCCTTTTGGCTATGGTATTATCATGATGTTGTGGCAAAAGGTATTTTGCGGTGATTAACAGAAGGTGAGGGGGAATATATGAGACTCTTATACGAGTTATCCTGGTTATGGGAGATGATGGGTATCGCCATGGCTGCTGCGGTTGTCTGTGTAGCTTGCGCTGCGCTGATCTGTAAGGCAGCAAAGAAGAAACTCAGCAGGAAAGTGATAGCAGTTGTTGCTGCTGCGGCGTTTGCGGGCGCTGTTTTGGCAGTTATTCTAATCGCACGGACACCTATGCCCCTTTGAAAACACTGATCCACTTATACGGTTTAAGATAAAATTAACCCCATTTTTCCAGGAAATGTGCTATACTATCAGCACAGCAGTTACCAAGGAGAAAGGCGGGGAAAAGTATTATGAACAAGGTGATTACAGTGAGCCGTGAATTCGGCAGCGGGGGAAGAGAACTGGGGGTGAAGCTGGCGGAGACACTGGGGATTCCTTTTTATGACAAGGAACTGATCTCTATGGCAGCAGATGATATTAATATTGCAGAGGAAGCGTTCCGTAAATACGATGAGCATGTGATAGAGGATGATCCTTTAGATCATAAGATCCATCATTCTTTTTCAGAGCTGTATAAAGTGCCTATGTCTGATCAGATCTTTGTGGCTCAGTCTAATGTGATCCGCAGACTGGCTTCCCATGGTCCCTGTGTGATCGTAGGCCGCTGTGCAGATATGATACTGGAAGACAGCGTAAACATTTTCATTTATTCAAAAATGAAACAGCGCGTAAAGCGATTAATGGAACTGGAGCCGGAAGAAGGCGCCAATGAAAAAGGCATGGAAATGAAGATCCGTGCCGTTGACCGCAAGCGCCGGGATTATTACCAGTATTATACAGGAAATACCTGGGGAAGAGCCCAGAATTATCATCTTTGCGTGGACAGTAGCTTGGTTGGTGTTGATGGCTGTTTAAGGGCTGCACTGGCATATCTGGAAGATGTATGCAAAGATGAAGAAAAGCCGGAAGAGAGTGGAAATGCAGCTGTATAACGGATAAAAAAATATCAGATCGTAATTAAAAACGGTGAATAATTCCCGTCCATAAGACTCATAATAAGAACGTGCAAAAGAAGTACAGATCAAAAAACAGGTGAGTCCATGGAAAAGCCGGGAAAGAAACTGAAGAAATTTTTTATTATAATAGGAACTACAGGAATGGTGTATGCAGGTCTTAAATATCTGCTGCCCCTTGTAGTTCCTCTTTTATTAGGCTATACACTGGCTCTGCTGCTTCGGCCGTCAGCACGTTTTTTGCAGCACCGGATCATAATATGCGTATTTGGAAAAAAATGGAAACCATCACTGGGATTGCTGGGAACGGTTCAGCTGCTGATCCTGGGAGTGCTTGGCAGTTTTATGTTGACTATGGGAGTCCGCCGTCTCTGGGAAGAGACTTCTACCCTGATGGACCAGCTGCCGGTATGGCTGGACGGGCTGTATTTCTGGATCGAGGAAAAATGCTTTGGGCTTGAAAAGCGGTTTGGCTTTGATCCGGGATGGGGAATCCGTGTGGCAAGAAGCATGATCGAAGCAGGAACAAAATATGTGAAGGAAAAAACAGTGCCATCTTTGATGATGGGCTCTTATTATACAGCTGGAGTTATAGGTCGTATTGGATTTATAAGTTTATTTACTTTCTGCAGTGCTATTTTAAGTTTACAGGAAATGGAAGAGCTGAAAGAACGGCGGGACCGGTCTGTTTTTAGCAGGGAGTTCCGCCTGATCGGAGACCGGCTGGTAAGCACTGGGAAAGTATGGTTTAAAAGTCAGGGGATCATATTTTTGCTTATTTCATTTTTGTGTACGGCAGGCATGTTCCTAGTGGGAAATCCGTGTCCCGTACTTGTGGGAATGGGGGTCGGGATCATGGATGCTTTTCCAGTGCTGGGAGCGGGAACGGTGCTGATACCATGGGCAGTCGTTGAGGTTGTAATGGGAAAGTGGAAAACAGCGTTGATATTAGCCGGTTTATATCTGATCTGCACCCTTATACGCCAGTTTTTGGAGGTACACCTGATGAGCGGACAGATGGGGCTTTCTCCTTTTGAAACTTTAGGAGCAGTGTATGTAGGACTTAAGTTGTTTGGGATAACGGGGCTGTTTCTGGGACCACTGGGGTTATTGCTGATCGAGGATATGACAGAATTATTGCTTACTCAGCCTGTAAATGGAAAGACACAGAAGAATGGAACACGTCAGCTGTAACACGGGGGACGGCAACCCGTTTTCAGCCCATTGACAAAACTCCCGTTCTGACGTAAAATCGAAAGGAAATGACGAAGATCAAAGAGAATCTATGAAATTCCATGAAAAGGCGTTGAAAGGGATCATTAAGTCAGAAAGCCCGTTACAGAGAGAGGAACACTGGTGGAAGTTCCTTACGAAAGCGTGACCCAACCTGCCCTGGAGCTCTGTATGATAAATACAGCGAAATTCCCGCGTTAAGGGATAAATAAGAGGGTTTCTGCCACAGATTATTTTGCAGGAACTAAGAAGGGTGGTACCGCCGAGTCATTCGGTCCCTTGCAGTAAGTTTTATGCATGGGATCGGATGGCTCTTTTTGATGATACCAAAACATGAGTAAGTAGCTATTTTTTGTAAAAAAATGAGCGGATTACGAATGGTTTGAAGATTGTGAGAGCATGTAGTGTGTAACAATCTGGTATCATGGATTTCAGAAAGAAAAGTATATAGAATGTAAAAGGAGAAAAATCATGGCAGACAACAAAAAAATGGTAGAAGCGATCACATCCATGGATACCGATTTTGCCCAGTGGTATACCGATGTGGTTAAAAAAGCAGAACTGTGCGATTATGCAAGCGTAAAGGGATGTATGGTCATCAAACCGGCTGGATATGCGATCTGGGAGAACATCCAGAAAGAATTGGACCGCAGATTTAAGGAAACAGGTGTACAAAACGTATATATGCCTATTTTCATTCCAGAAAGCCTGTTAGAGAAGGAAAAAGACCATGTAGAAGGTTTTGCACCGGAAGTTGCATGGGTAACCCATGGCGGATTGGAGCCACTTCAGGAGAGACTTTGTGTAAGACCTACTTCTGAGACTCTGTTCTGCGATTTCTACGCAAGAGACATCCATTCTTACCGTGACCTTCCAAGGGTATACAACCAGTGGTGTTCTGTTGTCCGCTGGGAGAAGACAACACGTCCGTTCCTTCGTTCCAGAGAATTCTTATGGCAGGAAGGACATACTGCCCATGCAACAGCTGAAGAAGCAGAGGCACGTACCATCCAGATGTTAAATGTATATGCTGATTTCTGTGAGCAGGTATTAGCTATCCCGGTTATTAAGGGACAGAAAACTGACAAGGAGAAATTCGCAGGTGCAGAGGCTACTTACACCATCGAATCCCTGATGCATGATGGTAAGGCATTACAGTCCGGTACCAGCCACAACTTCGGTGACGGATTTGCAAAGGCATTTGACATCCAGTTTACTGATAAGGACAATACATTAAAGCATGTTTACCAGACTTCCTGGGGTATGACAACACGTATGATCGGTGCTATCATCATGGTACATGGTGATGACAATGGTCTGGTCCTGCCTCCAAGGATCGCTCCTGTGCAGATCATGGTAGTTCCGATCCAGCAGAAGAAGGAAGGCGTATTAGACAAGGCCTTTGAGTTAAGAGACCGTCTGATCAAGTCCGGATTTTCTGTAAAGGTAGACGACAGCGACAAGAGCCCAGGCTGGAAATTTGCTGACTGCGAGATGCGTGGTATTCCGTTAAGGGTAGAGATCGGACCTAAGGATATGGAAAATAACCAGGCTGTCCTGGTACGCCGCGATACCCATGAAAAGACTATTGTTTCTTTAGACGAGTTAGAAGCAAAGGCAGAAGAGCTGCTTGATACCATCCAGCATGATATGTTAGAGAAGGCAAGAAAGCACAGAGATGCCCACACTTATACCGCTTTAGGCTGGGATGAGTTTGTTGAGACCATTAACACAAAGCCAGGTTTTGTAAAGGCTATGTGGTGCGGATGCCAGGAATGCGAAGACAAGATCAAGGAAGTAACCGGCGCAACTTCCAGATGTATGCCATTTGAGCAGGAAAATCTGTCTGACAAGTGCGTATGCTGCGGAAAGCCAGCTAAAAAGATGGTTTACTGGGGAAGAGCATATTAATATGAAAATGAATATCCCGGAACCTGCAAGAAAGATCATTGACAGGTTAAATGAACATGGTTATGAGGCCTATGTAGTAGGCGGCTGTGTCCGGGACATGATCCTGAAAAGAGAGCCGGGGGACTGGGATATCACCACCAGTGCCAGACCGGAGCAGGTGAAGGCTCTCTTTACCAGGACACTGGATACAGGCATACAGCATGGCACTGTGACCATTATGGTTGGAAAAGAGGGATATGAGGTAACTACATTCCGGGTGGATGGCGATTATACAGATGGCCGGCACCCGGATACTGTTACCTTTACCCCTTCTCTTGAAGAAGACTTAAAGCGCCGTGACTTTACCATCAATGCCATGGCTTATAATCACAATACGGGTCTGGTGGATATTTTTGGCGGAAGGGAAGATATTGAAGGCAAAGTCATTCGCTGCGTTGGAAATCCAACGGAACGCTTTACAGAGGATGCCCTTCGCATCCTGCGTGCTATCCGTTTTTCTGCCCAGCTGGGATTTGAGATTAAAGATGCTACGCGACAGGCAATCACAGAGATTGCCCCTAATCTGGTCCATGTAAGCAAAGAGCGTATCCAGGTGGAGCTGACCAAGCTGCTGTTAAGTGACCGACCGGAAGCTATGAAGCTGGTATATGAAACCGGCATCAGCCCTTATGTTTCAGAAACATTTCACAAAATGGGAGAAATGATAGGGGATATGCCTGTTACGGTTCCTGCAAAAAAGTCCCTTCGCTGGGCTTTGTTTTTAAGAAAAGGAACACCGGAGCAGGCAGTGCGCATTTTACGGGATTTGAAACTGGATAATGATACTATTTACCAGGTAAAGGTGCTGACCGGGTGGATAGAAAGGTCTATTTGTGGAGAGATCGCCCTTCCAGATGAAATGTGTACGCGGGAAAACGCAGCGGAATTGGAATTTATGCCGGGTGCTGAAAGTAAACCCCAGATCCGCAAGGTCATGAGCCAGATGGAGCCGGAACTGTTTGATGATCTGTTAAATATTAAGCTGTGTCTGGCAAAGTCGGCGGCAAAGGATAGTCAAAGTGTGGCAGTAAGGCAGTTAGAGAATATTTGCGCACTGCGGGATGAGATCCGCGCTGACGGCAACTGTATTTCCTTAAAAATGCTTGCTGTTACTGGAAATGACCTGATAAAAGCTGGAATGAAGCCGGGAAAAGAAGTGGGGCAGACGCTGCATCATTTTCTGGAACTGGTTTTAGATGAGCCGGAGAAGAATGATAAGGAATATCTTCTGGAAATTCTGAAATTGGAGTTATATGATCGCAAAATGTAAAGCATTTAATATTTTTGTGAAAGAATATGCGATAGAATAAAATGGATAAAATAGTCTGCTTTAAAGAATATGAGTCACTATGTTTTACAAAAATATTTAGGCTTATAAAAAATAATCATGTATGTTTTTACTTAATTTAAATGATGTATGCGTATAAAAACATTGCAATATTTACAAAGGTTGACTATAATATTTGGTACAGGATGTTCTTTCGAGGTTTTCTGTATTCGATTTTGTGAGAAGATTTTTTGCCAGTTGTGCTCGAATTTTTGAGGCGTACGCGGCGCGTATGTTGATGAAATTCGGGTGCAAGTGGCGGAAAATCTGCCACAAAGGCGGGTGCAGAAAATCCCGAGAGGACATCACAGTTCAAAGGAGGATTTGAAAAATGAAATTGATCAACACAGAAAAAGCACCAGGCGCAATCGGACCTTATTCTCAGGGTTTTGAAGTAAACGGTATTGTTTATACTTCCGGTCAGATCCCAGTAAATCCAGCTGATGGCACTGTACCAGAAGGTATTGCTGCACAGGCTGAGCAGAGCTGCAAGAACGTAGGAGCTATTCTGGAAGCAGCAGGAAGCGGCTATGACAAAGTTATCAAGACCACCTGCTTCTTAGCAGATATGGGTGATTTCGCAGCATTCAACGAAGTATACGCTAAGTACTTTACTTCTAAGCCAGCTAGAAGCTGCGTAGCAGTTAAGTCTCTTCCAAAGGGTGTTCTTTGCGAGATTGAAGCAATTGCTGAGAAATAAGTAATAGTTGTAAAATGAAAATGGCTGCAGCTTTCTGGAAGCTGCAGCTTTTTTGCTGTAAGTAGTCAGAAGGGTGGTTTAAGCATGAAGAATAACATCATGATCATGAATTTTAGCGGAGTTTATGAAATGCAGGGGCTGAAGACGGCGCTGGAGAAGAAAGTGGACAGTGTGGTGGCAGAGGCAGAGAATATGGCTGCAAAACCAGTGATCACCCAGCTGGATTTCCAGGACATTCCTGGAACCAACTGTTATTGCGATAGTCTGGCAGAGGAAGAGATCGGAAAGAGGATCATTCCTTTTGGGCCGGAGGGACTGCATTTTTTAGACTCCGGCAATTACCATTATCTGACAAAGCTGTGGCTGGAGTTGGTAAAAGAACCCTTTGAACTGTTAGTATTTGACCACCATACTGATATGCAGTGTCCGGCCTTTGGAGGGATCTTATCCTGCGGTGGCTGGATCCGGGAAGCACTGGAGACCAACGATAATTTAAAGCATGTGATCCTGGTAGGACCGCCACAAGCTGCCATGGAAGAAACGAAAAAAGAACTGGCAGAAGATGGGGAAGAACTGTTGGGGAAAGTAACCTGGATATCTGAGGAAGAATTTCTTCAAAATGTGGAAAAGCCGAACTGGATACAGAAACTTTGTGGACAGTGTAATGTGACCGGCGCAGAAGCTGATGAAAAAGAACAGCTCCCATTGTATATCTCCATTGATAAAGATATTTTATCAGAGTCTGAAGGAAAGACCAACTGGGATCAGGGAAATGTGGTTTTGGACCAGGTTTTGCAATTTATAGATGTCTATATGCAGCAGACACCAGGCAGACAGTTTATTGGCATGGATATTTGCGGGGAAGACCCGGAAGCAGACAACGAGGAAGTCCAGACAGTGTGCCGCAAGACCAGTGAAAAGATCTGTGGTTTTTTCCTTTGTTAAGTTTCATGTTAAGAATGTAAGCTGTTTAATAGAAAATGAAAGCCATTGTGTATTTGGAAGCAGGCTATCGGATTCCGGAGGCAAGTGAAGTATTAAAGAGATGTCAGGGCACGCATTTATTCTCCAAAATAAGTTGAGTGTCAGTCTCTTTTGTATTGGAATATACGGGCTATTTATTAATCATAATATTATGCAGACTTGAAATGTAATGACGTTTGCGTTACACTATAGGCAGTAGGAGGTGTTATGTTATGGAAAAAACAGCTACATTAAATTTAAGAGTAAATCCCACTGTAAAAGAGCGTGCAGAAGCAGTTTTATCAAAACTGGGAGTTCCTATGTCAACGGCTATTGATATGTATTTAAACCAGATTTCCCTTACTGGCGGCATTCCGTTTGCAGTGACATTGCCAAAAGCTCCGGATGTGATCAACGCAGATCTGATGACAGATGAACAGATTCATGAAAAACTGCAAAAAGGATATGATGATATGCAGGCAGGAAGAATACAGGATGCAGCCAGTGCATTTGCAAAGTTCAGGGAGAAGCGCTGAGAATGGATAAATATAAAGTGCAGATCACACAAGAAGCGTTGGCAGATATGGAACAGCTTTATAATTATATTGTAGTTACATTGTTAGCACTAGAAAATGCAATGAGACAGTATAACAGGATTGCAGATGCAATTTTAAGGCTGGATATATTGCCAGAACGTTTTCGGGAGATAGGATCGGAGTTTGGGCGTGCTGAAAAATTACGAAGAATGGTCGTGGACAATTATTCAGTATTCTATGTGATACAGGAAGAAAGTGTTATTGTGACGAATGTACTTTATAGTGCGTCAGATATTGAATATAGATTAAAAAAGTAAAAATGTAATAGATTTCCCCGCCAGATCAGCGGGGATTTTTGCTATAGATTTTAAAGGATTTTCCAGGCCACCAAAGCCAGAATAATCAGAAAAATCACATTATAAAGTGTAAATACCTTCATATAACGTCCGGTATGTGCATTTTCTGTTCCTACATAAAAACGATAGGAGATCAGACTTGCTAAAGATGCGATCAGAGTTCCCAGACCGCCGATATTCACTCCATACAACAGAGAAATGACCTGGTCAGTGAAGCCTGAAAGAAGGATGGCAGCAGGTACATTGCTGATGCACTGGCTTAAAAGGATCCCGGCGCCCAGTTCCCGGCCCCGGATCAGTTTATGGAGCAGATCAGATACTGCGGGAATGTTTTGCACATTTCCTATAAACAGAAAGAAAAAAACAAAGGTTAAAAGAAGAAAATAATCTGCTTTTTGAAACAATGTCCGATTAATAAAAAGCAAAGTTATAAGGACGAGAACCAACATAACAGGATATGGGATCAGGTGGGATACACATCCAAGGCAGGTCATAAAAAGTACCAGATAAACAGCTAATTTTTTCGGTTCAGGCCGTTCAGCCGCAGTCTGGGAAGCGATGTCTACTGGTGTAGAGGGGAGCATACAGGCTGCAGCAACCAGCAAAACCAGAGACAAAGCTGTAAGGGGGAACATGCGTATTAAAAAGGTTCCTGTGGAAAGGGAAAATGCAGAAGCCAGATACAGGTTCTGGGGATTTCCTACAGGTGTGAACATGCTTCCCAAATTCGCGCCAATGGTCTGCAAAACAATGGTGGAGATCAAAAGCTTTTGCTGTCCGGCCATAGTCAGTATCATAATGGCAAAAGGAACAAAGGTAAGCAATGCCACGTCATTGGTGATGAACATGCTGGAAAAAAAGCATAACAGGGAAAGCACCAGTATTAATTGCCTTGTGGTATGTACTTTTGTAAGAAGTGCAGAGCCGAGGCAGTGAAAAAGACCGATGCTCTGAAATCCAGCTACAACCAGCATCAGGCTGAAAAGCAGAGACAGAACCCGAAAGTCGATATATCCCATATAAGCAGCAGAGGGATGTACAAAAAACGCGGAAATAAAGGCTAAAGATCCGGCGATACATAATACAGTTTCTTTTTTAAAAAAGCGGATGCAGGTGTTTATAAAAGTTTTCATAAATAACAGTTCCTTCGCAATATTCAATAAATAAATCTGATCTATTTAAAATAAAAGTATACAGCATATGGAAGGATTTGTAAAATTAAAACAAAAATGGTATACTTTTGTATTAGTTCATTCAGAGACAATGCAATGAAGATGAAGGGGTACGGTTGTATATGGATATCGACATTGAAAAGCTGACGTGTGGGATACAGCTGACAGATATAGAAAGAAATGTTTTAGAGTATCTGCTGACACATCTTGATCAGGCTTTAAAGTTAGGAGTACGTGGTGTGGCCCGGGAAAACTTTACGTCCACATCCACAGTTATGAGGCTTTCACGTAAACTGGGTTATAATGGTTTTATTGAGATGTATTATAAACTTTTGGGAACTGTGGGTGGAGTTAGCCGCGGTTATGAAGTAAATGAAGATTTTATCAGTCATTTTGCTGGAAGAGAAGCTATATCCTTAGAAAACTATCAGAATCTGCGCAGGGCAGCAGAAAAAATCTGTGAAACCTCTGATACCGTATTTATCTATGGAATGGGTTTTTCATCGATGATGGCAAATTATCTGGGGAAAAAGCTTCTGGTTTTAGGTATTAAATGTATCTTGTCAGATGGGGCAGATTCTATTGGTATTTTTGAAAATAATATGGAATCTATAGGTGTTTTTATTGCTTTTTCAAGATCAGGGCGTTCGCCTCATGTACTGAATCGGGTAAGGACAGCAGAAGAAAATGCTATTTTTACAGTAGGATTTACACATGCGGGAGATAGTCCTTTAAAAGAGTACAGTGACTGTGTGATCGAAGTAGAAGACGATAATCCTTTAGATGACAGGAATATGAAACCTACTCTGTACTTTGCAAAAACAATGATGATGATCGAACTTTTGATCTATGAATATTATCGGATTTCTATAAAATAAAAGCATATTTATATAATTTCATACAATTCTGTGAAACGTGTTACGTAATTGGGTAACACGTTTCCTTTTGGTCTGAAAATCTGTACTTTTTCCCAGTAAGCTGTATAATTCCAAATATCACCACGTGGAATAAAAAACATGATATTTTACAGATAGTGAATATTATGTTGGAAAAATGGAGAGAGGTAACATGAAAGAAAAAGTAATGAGTGCTATGCAGTCCTTTTCAAAGGCTATGTTCATGCCTGTGCTGATCCTTCCTATTGCAGGCCTTCTGATCGCGGTGGGAAATGTTTTGACAAATGCAAGATTAATGGAGATTCTGCCATTCCTTGATAATCCGGTTACAAAAGGATTTGGAACGATCCTTTCCGGGGCACTGGTAGCAATACTTAATAACCTGGGACTGATATTCTGTACCGGTATTGCAATCGGACTTGCAAAGAAGAAAAAAGCGGAAGCTGGATTTACAGCACTTCTTGCATTCCTGGTATTTATCAATGCCATGAATAAATTCATGGGACTGAGAGGAATGTTAGTAGATGCTGATGCATTAAGAGGAAGTGGCCAGGCGGTAGTTTTAGGAATCCAGATCCTGGATATGGGTGTATTCCTGGGAATCATTCTTGGATGTGTAAGTGCCTATGTGCATAATCGTTTCATCGATACAGAATTTAACAATGCATTCCAGATTTATGGGGGCGCAAGATTTGTATTTATCGTTCTGATCCCGGTTATCATCATTCTTGCAGTTGTTCTTACTTATGCATGGCCTCCTGTACAGATGGTGATCGACAGCTTAGGATATTTCATCAACAGAACCGGAAATTTTGGTATTTTTATTTATGGAGCATTAGAACGTCTTTTGATCCCTACAGGCCTTCATCATCTGGTTTATACACCATTCCTGTATACAAAACTGGGTGGTACAGAACAGATCGCAGGCCAGGTATACGAAGGATGCCGAAATATTTATTATGCAGAGATGGCAGATCCGTCTATTTCAATTTTATCGTCTTCTGTAGTATGGGATGCAAGGGGACTTTCAAAAATGTTTGGTCTGGTTGGCGCGTGCCTTGCAATGTATCACACAGCAAGACCTGAAAATCGTCAGAAGATCAAAGCAATTCTGATCCCGGCAGCATTTACATCTTTTATTGCCGGTGTAACAGAACCGATTGAATTCTCTTTCCTGTTTGTAGCGCCGATCTTATTTGTAGCTCATGCAGTATTAAGCGGACTTGGAATGGTAGCATTTAATATATTAAGTTGCCGCGCCATCGGACCAAATGGATTTATTGATTTCCTTCTGTATAATATCCCGTTAGGAATCGGAAAGACACATTGGCCAACTTATCTTTTAATAGGAATTGCAGAATTTGTTATTTATTATTTCTTATTCCGTTTCCTGATCACCAAGCTGAACTTAAAAACACTTGGCCGCGAAGATAATGGAATGGAAATGAAACTGCATACAAAGGCAGAGTATAAAGAAAAGACAGCAAAGGCATCTGCAGAAAAAACAGCAGCATCTGACAATGGGGAGATCAATGCAAAGCTGATTGTAGAAGCATTAGGCGGTCCGGACAATATTGAAAAAGTAGATAACTGTTTTACACGCCTGCGTCTGATTGTAAAAGACAGTTCACTTGTTAAGGATGAGGTTTTAAAGCAGCAGACAGGAGCTGCAGGTGTATTTAAGAAAAATGAAACGGTTCAGGTAGTTTACGGTCTTCAGATCAATCAGGTAAGAAAGGCAGTAGACAAGGAACTGGGCTTGGATCAGTAATAGAAGGGAGATCATAAAAATGAACGGAAAAAAATTTAATGTAGTGATTGCCGGAGGCGGCAGTACTTACACACCAGGAATTGTAAAAATGATGCTGGAGCATCAGGAAGATTTTCCACTGGATTCGGTAACACTTTATGATAATGATGAAGAACGTCAGGCGGTTATAGGAGAAGCACTTGAAATATTAATGAAAGAAGAGGCTCCGCAGATTCATTTTGCATATACAACTGATCCAGAGGCTGCATTTACAGGAAAAGATTTCTGTATGGCACATATCCGTGTAGGAAAATATGCGATGCGCAGACTGGATGAGCGAATCCCAATGAAATACGGCGTAGTTGGCCAGGAAACCTGTGGCCCAGGTGGAATTGCTTATGGAATGAGAAGTATTACCGGCATGCTGGAGATTATTGATTATATGGAAAAATATTCTCCGGATTGCTGGATGCTCAATTACTCTAATCCTGCATCCATCGTTGCGGAGGCCTGCCGTGTATTAAGACCGAATGCAAAGGTGATTAATATTTGTGATATGCCAGTAGGTACCAGAAGAAGAATGGCATATATTGTAGGAAAAGAATACGATGATCTGGATGTACGTTATTTCGGGCTGAATCATTTTGGCTGGTGGACCAGTGTAAAGGACAAAACAACTGGCGAAGATTACATGCCTAAATTAACAAAGTATGTTGCGGAAAATGGCTATCTTACCCAGAAAGCAATTGAAACACAGCATATGGATGAAAGCTGGCAGGCAACACACAAAAAAGCAAAAGATCTTCTGGCTCTGGATCCGCAGTTTTTGCCCAATACGTATTTAAAGTACTATATGTATCCGGATTATGTAGTAGAACATACAGACCCAAACCACACTCGTGCAGATGAAGTTATCGAAGGCAGAGAAAAAGAGGTGTTTGGTGCTGCAAGAGAGATAATCCGCAAAGGAACTGCTACAGGTGGTGAGTTTACTGTTGATAATCATGCTGCTTTTATTGTATCATTGGCAAGAGCGCTGGCTTATAATACACATGAGATCATGCTGTGCATTGTGGAAAATAAGGGTGCCATCAGCAATTTTGATGACGATGCTATGGTAGAGGTTCCCTGTGTTGTAGGCTTTAATGGTCCGGAGCCTATGAGTCAGGGTGAGATCCCAACATTTGAAAGAGGCATGATGCAGGAACAGCTGGCAGTTGAAAAACTGGTTGTACAGGCATATGTAGAACACAGCTATTTGAAGTTGTGGCAGGCACTTACCTTATCGAAAACAGTTCCCAGTGCTTCTGTAGCAAAACAGATTCTGGATGATCTGATTGAAGCCAACAAGGATTACTGGCCTGAATTAAAGTAATCGGGAGGAGCATATGGGTTTATTTAACTGGCTGAAAAAGGATCCGGAAATAAAAAAAGCAGAATTTGTATCTCCAGCAACAGGAAAAATAATTCCTATAGAGCAGGTGGAAGATGAAACATTTGCTTCTAAAATTCTGGGAGATGGTTTTGCTGTGGAACTTACAGATGGCGAAGTGATCGCACCATTTGATGGTGAGGTAACTGCAGCATTTCCTACAGGACATGCCTATGGTTTAAAACGTGAAGATGGTTTAGAATGTTTAATCCATATTGGTTTGGATACAGTAGAATTAAATGGTGCCGGATTTGATGTAAAGGTAAAACAGGGGGATCAGGTAAAACAGGGACAGCTGCTGGTAAAGGTTAATCTGGAACAGATAACAGGCGCTGGTAAATCTCTGGTATCACCGATCGTATTTTCAAGTGGAGCAGCATTTACGTTGTTGAAAAATGATTCAGCTGTGAAGGGTGAAGAAATTTTACATCTTGAATAGTAGTTATAAATTGATACGGTTGATCAATAGCTTAGTTATAAACAGGAGTTATCCAAATAATATTTTTCGGATAGCTCCTGTTTTTGTTTTTTTGCTATATTTTCTGCACTTCCACCAGATTGGTATGCTGTCCATTCCCTCTTGCAAATGGAGTGGGGCGCTGGGAAGTGAGTACGTTAATGGAACCCCGGGTATCTACACCGTTTTCATCGGGTGTATACCAGGTGCCCTGGGAAAGGGTGGTGACACCTTTGGCTACCCGGTCGGTGATCTTAGCAGGGATCTTTACCTGACCACGGTCATTGTATACAAGGACCATATCGCCATCGTTAATACTGCGGGCGGCAGCATCTTCCGGGTGGATCCAGAGTTTTTGCGGATCCAGTTTGCGTAAATTTAAGTTATTGTCATGGACTGTGTGGGTGCGGCATTTGCTGTGCCAGCCGGATAACTGAAGTGGGAAGCGCTTTGTCAGCGGGTCTTGCGGGCCTTCCGGCGGTGCTACGTACCGGGGAATAGGCGGCATGAAATCTTTCATAGGAGTTTTCCATAATTTGGTGGAAAACAGCTCGATCTTTCCGCTTGGTGTGGGGAATGGGTAATGCTTTGGATCTTTTACTTCTTTTTCAAAGGAAATGGGATAATGCCCTTCTTCAAATTTATAAATGCCTTTTTCACGGAATTCATCATATTCCGGGAGCTCCGGTTCGCTGGTGCGAAGATCTTCATAAATATAACTCATCCACTGGCTGTAATCACGGCCTTCTGTAAATTCTTCTTCTAAGCCGATCCCCTTTGCCAGTTCCCGTATCCATTCATATTCCGTCTTACATTCATAAAGAGGTTCAATGACCTTATTATTAAATCCAAGAAATTCTGTAAATTTCCATGGTTTGGTAATGTTTTCCTCTTCAAACATGGAAATCCCCGGAAGGAGCAGGTCTGCAAATTTGGCACTGGCTGTCATAAATAAGTCAGAGCAGACAATAAATTCGCACTTAGACGTGTCTTTTAGCAGCTTGGCGGTGCGGTTAATGTCACCGTGCTGATTTATAAGGGTGTTGCTTGCCAGGTTGAAGATCATTTTTATATTGGAATCCAGTGCAATATCCTTTGGATCATCAAAGATCCCCTGATCGCAGGTGCGGATGCCATCATATTCATGCATTTCCTTACCGTGGTCTATTGCATCAGTCCAGAGGAAAACAGGAAGTTCCCTGTTATAAGGGTTATCCGGTACCGGGAATTTCGGCAGCTTATGGGTAGAACAATCTCCGGATCCGGCTGCAGAGCCGCCGCTGATCCCTACATTTCCAGTAAGGCAGGTAAGAAGGATAACGCCACGGGCGCTTTGCTCGCCATATGCATTTCGCTGTGCACCGTATCCCTGGATAATAGCAGCTGGTTTTGTGGTAGCATAGCGGATAGCCAGTTCCCGGATGGTGTCAGCTGGAATGCCAGTGATCGTTTCACCCCATTCAGGTGTCTTTGGAATGCCGTCGTTTTCACCCATTAAATAGGAAAGGCAGTTAAGGGACGGATCCACGCCTTCTGGCATATGGGCTGCGTCAAAGCCAAGACAGCATGTATCTAAAAATCCCTGATCCTGAAGCCCTTCTTTTATAATAAAGTATGCCATGGCATCAGCCAGAGCACTGTCTGTAGCAGGGCGGATGGGGATCCACTGGGCATCTAAGGCCAGGACGGTATCATTTTTTCGCGGGTCAATGACAATAACAGGAATACCGGCAGCTTTTGCCTTCTTCAGGTAGAACATGGAACTGCTGTCAAAGCGGGTTTCTGCAGGATTGTGCCCCCAGAGGATGATCAGCTGGCTGTTTAACCAGTCGGAAGGATGTGTTCCGGTTTCGCTGGTGCCGTAGGTGATGTCTGTTGCATTACGGATGCAGGCAGAGCTGTAGGAATTGTAGCTGCCAAGATAACCTCCGTCTAAGGCCAGCAGGCGGCGCATTATGCGGTCCCCCCGCATAACAGCGCTGATTCCGCAGCCATCATTCACATAGCGGGAGCCGGGTCCGTAGGTATCCCGGATGCGGATATATTCAGAAGTAAGGATATCCAGGGCTTCTTCCCAGCTGATGCGGGAAAATTTGCCTTCCCCACGTTCACCGGTCCGTTTCATAGGCCAACGCAGCCGGTCTTCACCTAAAAATGTTTTATGGTAGTTTAAGCCTCTGGCGCAGGCACATAAGGGAACGGGATGTTCTGGTGTTCCCGTTGTTTCTGTGGAAAGTTTTTCAATAATACCGTCACGGACGTGGGCATAGATGATGCAGCGGCCACCGCAGTTGTTCCGTCCGGTTGTGGGGATGATCTTTGTTTCGCTCATAGGGTGTGACGCCTTTCTGTAATAAATGGTGAGTCCAAAAAGTTGTTTACGCATTAGAGTATAACATAACCGGGATCTGCTTGTTATAGGTTTTACCTATAGCTAGATAAAGATTTTATGAAATAGACAGACTAAAAGGGATGTGCTAAAATGCAGACTATCAAAAGAAACACAGGAAACAAATAAAAAACAAGCAAGTGAGATCAGACCACCGGGGCCTGGTCAGGAGAGGAGACAAATATTATGAAGAAAAAATGGTTAACATTAGCATTAGCAGCAACAGCAGCAATTACTGTTCTTGCAGGATGCGGCAGCAAGACAGCAGAGACAACAGTAGCAGCAACTGAGGCAGCAACTACAGCAGCAGCTTCTTCTAAGGCAGCTGAAAGCAGTGCAGAAGAAACAAAAGCAGAAGCGGCAGCAGAGGGAGAAATTCCTGCTCCGGAAGGTGATGACAACAAGATCGCTATCGGTGTAACACCAGTTCCACATGCTGAGATCGTAAATGATGTAGTAGTTCCAAAGCTTGAAGCAGCTGGATGGACTGTAGAGGTAGTTGAGTTTAATGATTACGTTCAGCCTAACACAAGCTTGGAAGATGGCGAGATTGATGCAAACTATTTCCAGACTATCCGTTATCTGGAAGAGCAGAACAAGGAAAGAGGACTTCATTTAGTAGAAGTTGCAGGCATCCACTTAGAGCCAATGGGCATCTATTCCAAGAATTACAAGAGCCTGGAAGAGCTTCCTGACGGAGCAACCATTGCAGTACCAAACGATGGATCAAATGAATCCAGAGCTATTAAGCTGTTAGCAGACAATGGACTGATCACTCTGGCTGAAACAGAGGATCTTTACAACCTGACCAGCATTGCAGAAAATCCTCACAATTTCGAGATCACTGAGCTGGATGCAGCAAACCTGCCAAGATCCCTGGACGATGTGGATGCAGCAGTTATCAATGGAAACTACGCACTGGAAGCAAACTTAAATCCTGAGAAGGATGCTTTAGCAGCAGAGCTTGCAGACAGTGACGAAAGCTATAAGTACATTAACTATCTGGTTGTTAAAGAGGGAAATGAAGAAAGCACTAAGACCAAGGCTCTGATCGCAGCATTACAGAATGATGATGTAAAGAAATACATTGAAGAAAAGTACAGCGGTTCCGTTATCCCGGCATTCTAGTACATCGTTTCGTAAATAACTGTACTGATCACGCAGGATACGATTGCCGTTCCTGTATACAATAGCAACAGGTAGAAACATCCGGAAAGCCCCCACTTCTGAATGTTTTGGGAATTGCCAGAGTGCAAAGCACGCAGCAATTCGGTATCGGAGGGCAAAATACCTTTTGCCCCCAACATCATAAAAATGGCGGTGGCTGCTGTAAAAAACCTGAAATCAGGAAATTTTTGCAGCAGCCCTTTGCCCGTTTTTATATCTGCTTTTATACCGGTTTAGATTAGGAGAATTTTATGATCAATATTGAACATGTAAGCAAACAATTTGGCAGCCTTCAGGTGCTGGAGGATATTTCCATTAACATTGAACAGGGAGATATCTTTGGAATTATCGGACAGAGCGGTGCCGGTAAATCTACATTGCTGCGCTGTATAAATGGACTGGAAAAGTATAACGGCGGTTCTATTACAGTAGATGGAAAGGAAATTGCAGGTCTGAGTCAGAAACAGCTTCAGTTGGTACGCAAGGACATGGGAATGATCTTCCAGAACTTCAATCTGTTAGGCCGTCTGAATGTGTATGATAATATTGCTCTTCCTCTTCAGTTCTGGGGACAGAATAAGAACAGCAAAGAAAATCATGCCCGTATTATGGAGCTGTTAGATCTGGTTGGTTTAAAGGATAAGGTAAACAGTTATCCGAAACAGCTTTCCGGCGGACAGAAGCAGAGAGTGGCAATCGCAAGAGCCCTGGTCTTAAATCCAAAGATTCTTCTTTGTGATGAAGCGACCTCCGCTCTGGACCCCCAGATTACAAAGGGTATCCTGGCACTGCTTTCCAAGATCAACAAAGAACTGGGAATTACCATTGTTGTGGTAACACATCAGATGGAAGTTGTAAAAGAGATCTGCAATAAGGTTGCATTCTTAAAAAATGGTAAAATGATCGCTGCCGGAAAACCGGAAGAATTGTTTGTGGCACCAAATAAGGATGTTCAGGAGTTTGTAGGTGACAGTGTGGAATTTCTTCCAAAAGACGGTGTCAATGTCCGTCTGTTCTTTAACGATGAAACAGCCAGCGACAGCGCTATTACTCATCTGGCACATGACCTGGGCATCAATTTTGGTATCTGTCAGGGAAAACTGGAGAACTTCCGTGGAACCATTATGGGAAGCCTGGTGATCAATGTAACAGAAGCAGATAAAGAGCGTGTGACTGCATGGCTCACAGACAGATGTATCTTATGGGAGGTGCTTGAAAATGTATGATGTAATTATGAAAGCCTTTGGGCAGACTGTATATATGGTCATTGGTTCTACCCTTTTTTCCGTGATCTTAGGTTTTATCCCAGCCATTGTGCTCACAGTAACAGCACCGGACGGCCTGCGGCCTAATAAGATCATTTATGGGATCTTAGATATCCTTGTAAATGTATTCCGCAGCTTCCCATTTATCATTTTAATGGTTATCGTCATCCCGTTTACCCGTATGATCGCAGGAAAAGCCATTGGTACAAAGGCAGCTTTAGTGCCTCTGACCATTTCCGCAATTCCTTTTGTAGCCAGAGTTATTGAATCTGCTCTCCGCAGCGTAGATCACGGTCTTATTGAAGCCGCCCGTTCTTTTGGTGCAGGAGATCTGCAGATCATTTTCCGTGTATATTTAAAAGAAGCTCTTCCGGCTATTCTTTCCGGTATTACGCTGACCATGATCAGTCTGATCGGTTACAGCGCAATGGGTGGTGCCATTGGTGCCGGCGGTCTGGGTGACGTGGCTATACGTTATGGCTACCAGGCGTATAAAATGCCATATCTGGTAACTACCAGTATTGTGCTGATCATTTTTGTGCAGGTGATCCAGAGTATAGGAAATCTGCTGTATAAGAAATTATCATGATACCAGGGTCAAAAGGTCAGAAATCCGATGCAAGCTTGCTTGCAGGAGGATTTTTGAACTTGGGACCCGCCAAAAACATGAGTAAGAAGCCATTTTTGGAAGAAAAAATGAGCGGATTACGAATCAACATCATTATCATAAATCTATATAAAAAAGCAGCTGCTTTGCCACAGCCCCATATGAAAGGGCTGACAGAGCAGCTGTTTTTTATATCCGCAAAACAGGGACTGGTCTTATCTATGTAAATAACAGGCCGGACATGCAAAATCCCCCAACAAGATAAACCACATAAGCGGTGATCCATGCAATGGCACATTGCAAAAGCACTACGGCCAATGCCCATTTTCCGCCAAGCTCTCTCTTAATAGAGGCTATAGCGGCGATACATGGGGTATACAGCAGGCAGAATACTAACAGGCTGGCTGCAGACAATGGTGTAATGCTGGAAACCAGAATACTGGTTTTTCCAAAAAGGATGGATAATGTGGAGACTACACTTTCTTTTGCCAGAAATCCGGTAATAAGTGCTGTGGTGATACGCCAGTCACCCAGACCCATTGGATGCATCAAAGGTGCGGCCAGACCGGAGATCATAGCCAGGATGCTGTCTTTTGAGTCGGTCACAATGTTCAAATGCAGGTCAAATGTCTGCAGGAACCAGATCACCAGAGTAGCCATGAAAATAACGGTAAAAGCCCTCTGAAGGAAATCTTTTGCTTTATCCCACAGAAGATGTCCCACATTTTTAGCACCTGGCATGCGGTAATTTGGAAGCTCCATAACAAAAGGAACGGCCTCTCCTTTAAAAAGAGTGCTGCGGAAAATAAGTGCCATGAGGATCCCGATAATGATACCGCCGAAATATAAAGCTACCATCACCAGTGCACCATTTCCAGGGAAGAAAGCTGCAGTAAAAAAAGCATAAATGGGCAGTTTTGCAGAACAGCTCATAAATGGGGTAAGCAGGATGGTCATTTTACGGTCACGTTCCGATGGCAATGTACGGCTTGCCATAACGCCCGGTACAGTACAGCCGAAACCTACCAGCATAGGAACAATACTTCGGCCGGACAGACCGATCTTTCGCAGAAGTTTATCCATTACAAAGGCCACCCGCGCCATGTAGCCGCTGTCTTCCAGAAGGGACAGGAAGAAAAACAGGGTAACAATAACAGGAAGGAAGCTTAATACACTTCCTACACCATTAAAAATACCATCCATAACGAGAGAATGGATCACAGGATTTACATTCCACTGAATGAGAGAATGATCTACAAGAGTGGAAAAAGCAGAGATCCCGCTGTCTAATAGGTCTGATAGAAATGATCCGATGACACCAAAGGTAAGGTAAAATACAAGCCCCATGATACCGGCAAAGCAGGGGATTGCTGTGTATTTTCCAGTAAGGATCTTATCCATTTTTACGCTTCGCAGATGTTCCTTGCTTTCACGGGGTTTGATCACAGAGGAATCGCATATCTTCTCGATAAAATCAAAACGCATATGGGCGATCGCCGCTGCACGGTCAAGTCCACGTTCTGTTTCCATCTGCTGGATGATATGTTCCAGCATTTCTTTTTCATTTGTATCCAGATTGAGACTGCTCATGATCAGAGGATCGCCTTCAGCCAGTTTGGAAGCGGCAAAACGGACCGGGATCCGGGCTGCTTTTGCATGGTCTTCGATCAGATGCATAATGGCATGGAGGCAGCGGTGGACAGCACCGCCATCATCATTTACATCGCACAGGTCCATTTCTTTTGGCTGCTCCTGATATTTGGCAACATGAACAGCATGCTGTACCAGCTCATCGATACCTTCATTTTTAGCAGCAGAAATAGGAATGACCGGAATACCAAGCATTTCCTCCATCTGGTTTACAAGAATGGAACCGCCATTTTCCCGTACCTCATCCATCATATTTAAGGCAAGTACCATGGGAATATCCAGTTCCATTAACTGCATGGTCAGGTACAGGTTTCGCTCAATATTTGTGGCATCTACGATATTGATGATACCCTTTGGGTGTTCATCTAATAGAAAGCTTCTGGTGACCAGTTCTTCGCTGGAGTAAGGTGACATGGAGTAGATACCGGGAAGGTCCGTTACGGAAGTATTACTGTATCCCCGGATCACACCATCTTTCCGGTCAACTGTTACACCTGGAAAGTTTCCAACATGCTGGCTGGAACCTGTCAGCTGGTTAAATAATGTAGTCTTACCACAGTTCTGGTTTCCTGCCAGGGCAAATGTAAGTATTTCTGTATCAGGAAGGGGATTTTCGGTGGATTTCTCATGGAATTTTCCGCCTTCACCAAGTCCGGGATGAGGAATGGGCCGCTGTGTCTGAAGCACTGGCTCCTTTGACGTGCTGGCGGGCTGAGGGTCTCTTACATCTGTAATCTCAATTTTTTCTGCATCTGCAAGGCGCAGAGTAAGTTCATAGCTATGGATACGCAGTTCCATAGGGTCGCCCATAGGGGCGTATTTGACCATGGTCACTTCCCCTTTTGGGATAAGGCCCATGTCTAAAAAGTGCTGGCGCAGAGCTCCTTCCCCGCCAACCGAAAGTATAGTTGCAGTTTTTCCAATGGGTAGATCGCGAAGTGTCATACAAGGCTCCTTTTATTGCCCCTGGAGTAACGGAAACATGTTTCTGCACCAGGGGCAATTATTGATAAAAATTATCATTTTTTACTTGTCTAACGTATGACACGAAAGAAGATTTGTCAAGACTTTCTTATTTTCCTAAAGAATCAAACTCATCATAGATTTCTTTTGAAGGCTCTTTTGTAAGAAGAGAGACGATGATGATAGCAAGGCAGGAAAGGATAAATGCGGGAAGCAATTCATAAATATTGAAATTTCCGCCTAATGGGCGTACCAGATATTTCCATACAAAGACCATGATGCCGCCGGTAAGCATACCAGCCAGTGCGCCCTGCATATTAGTGCGGCGCCAGAAGAGAGCAAATAGTACCAGAGGTCCGAAGGAGGCTCCAAAGCCGGCCCATGCAAAGGATACGATAGTAAATACAGAGCTGTCCGGGTTCCATGCCAGAAAAACAGCAACAATGGCAATTCCCATAACAGTGAAGCGGGCTGCATTCATGGAAGCAGCAGTGCTCATTTTGATCTTTAAAAAGTCCTGGAGCAGGTTCTGGGATACACCGGAAGCAGCAGTTAAAAGCTGGGAATCAGCAGTTGACATGGTACATGCCAGGATGCCAGCAAGGACAACGCCTGCGATCAGTGACAGTAAGAAGCCGTTCTGTCCAAGAAGATGGGCAAACTGGATGATAACAGTTTCAGACTGGGAACTGGTGGTAAACATTGGGATAGAACCTGCTACAGAAGCACCGTATCCGATGATACCGATGAGAATGGCAACACACATGGAGATCAGTACCCATACAGTTGCGATTCGGCGGGAAAGCACCAGTTTCTTTTCTTCTTCAATAGCCATGAAACGAAGAAGGATATGGGGCATACCGAAGTAGCCAAGCCCCCATGCAAGTGTAGATATAATGGAAAACAGGCTGTATGGTGCAGCAGAGGCAGCTGCTCTGTCATGAAGCTGGGTCATGGAAAGATAACCGGCTAAAGATGTAGCGTTGTTTACAACTTCGTTCCAGCCGCCAGCCATATGGATGCCATAAAATACGATGACTATCAGGGAAATGGACATAACCACGCTCTGGATCAGATCCGTAGTGGAAACTGCCATGAAGCCGCCCATGACTGTATAGCCTACGATAACAACCGCACCAATGATCATGGCAATATGGTAGTCAGTGCCAAAAAGACTGGAAAACAGTGTTCCGATAGCTTTGAATCCGGATGCCGTATAAGGAATAAAGAAAATAAGGATGATAATGGCAGAAATGCACATCAGGATATTCTTATCGTCCTTAAAACGACGGGAAAAGAAATCGGGAATAGTAATGGCATTGCATATGATGGAGTAACGGCGCAGACGCTGTGCTACGATCAGCCAGTTTAAATAAGTACCGATGCCCAGGCCGATGGCGGTCCAGCCTGCATCTGCAATACCGGTGAGATAGGCAACGCCTGGGAGTCCCATTAGCAGCCAGCTGCTCATATCAGAGGCTTCTGCACTCATAGCTGTTACAAAGGGGCCGAGCTTTCTGCCGCCCAGATAGAAATCATCAGCGGAATCACCGCTGCCTTTTTTGCTGAAATAGAATCCTACGTATACCATTGCAAGCAGATAGATCACAATGGCTGACAGAATACCTACCTGTCCTGAGATCATAATATTATTCCTCCTCGAAATAATGTTCTCCCGTAGCCTTTCATGCACAGAAAGATTCCGGGAGAACATAATATTGAGGACGATTATAGCATACATAAAAATAGACTACAATACAGAATAATGTATAGAATAAATACTGTACGAATATTAAATAAATATGATAAAAATCAAGTATTTATATAGAAAAAATAACTGTACGATTATAAAAAATAAAACTTATACAAAAAACAAGAATTAAAATAATATCACCAGCAGGATGTACACTTTTAAGGAAGAAAGCTGCTTAAAAATCCCGGAAGGACCTTTGCGCTGTATTCTGTCAGGGCATATTCTCCTGCGCAGAGACACCAGTCATAAAGAAGGGCCCGTTCGCAGAGCGCATACAGCTTTACCATTTCATTTACATTGGAACGGCTGCTTAACTGGCCTTCAGACTGACCTTTGGCGATGATCTTTCGCAGCAGCTTGTAATAGGTCCGGTTGTGGTCTAACAGATGTTTTTCCCCATTGGTAGTCAGCTGGGTAGAATAAAGCCTTGCTAACAGGTCCAGGGAAATGCTGTCCTCGATCATATGAAAAAGTTCCCTGTTTAAAAACAGCAGCTGCTCCATAGCAGTCATTTCCGGTGTCAGAAGTCCGGTGAGTTCCTCGTATTTCTCATCAAAAAGAGAGCTTAAAGTAGAAAGAAGGGCATCTTTGCCGTCAAAATAGTGGTAAAAAGAGCCTTTGGAAGTACCAGAAAGCTCGATGATCTCTTCTACCGTTGTATCTTCATATCCCTGCTCATAAAACAGCTTCCAGGCTGCACTTACAATGCGTCCCCGGGTGTTGCGGTTGGATTTTTTGGCCATGTTTTTGTTCCCCCACTTTTAGTAAGATATAAAATTTATTTACAAAACATCAGCTGACAGCTTGGAATGGAAAAGATGGAGTCTGTATGTATAACCTGATTTAATAACTCGATAAAATAGGTTGCCTGCATAGATAAAGGCATTTTTTTCAGGTAACAATAGCATCGTTTACGTATGTAAAGAGGATTGTCCAGAGAAAAGTACGCCATGGGCTGTATAAGCTGCATACGTAAAGGTGTTTTAACAGGACAAAAGACCATACCGACTCCGGCTGAGGCAATTTTAACAGCAGTTTCGTTCCGGCTGATCTCCAATACAATATTAGGAAAAAGTTTATGCCTTTGAAACATAGCTGCTGCAACGGCTCCGATTCCTAACTGAGTTGGACATACAATAAAGTTTTCATGCCGGATTTTAGAGGACTCCAGGTAGTAAGGTGTAAGAGGGGAATTAGCGGTAAGGTTAATGGTTTTACATAATGGATGTGAATAGGGAACAGCCAGTATGATTGGATCTTCCATAAAAGTTTCCGTGCAAATTTCACTGTCCTGATAATAGGAGGTTACAATAGCCAGTTCGATTTTTTCTTCTTTTAGTAATTGGATCAGTTTTTCATTATGTTCTTCTATAAAATGAAGTTCAACATTGGGATGTCGCTGCTTAAATGTGGGAAGTATATAAGGCAGTACCTGGGCGGAAAATTCTGGAGTAAGACCGCAGGTAAAGGATCCTTTTAAAGTTAGTTCCTGTTTTTTTATATCATTTAAAAGCGCATCCTCCAGATTGGAAATGGTAGAAGCAGCTTCTATAAAACGCCTTCCAGATTCTGTAAGTGTAATAGGTGTTGTAGAGCGGTTAAAAAGACGGACACCAAGATCTTCTTCCAGGCGGTTGATATATTTTGTTAAGGCCGGCTGTGTAATGCATAAAGAGGCAGCTGCTTTTCTCATATTTCGGTAATTTGCAACTGCAAGTACATATTTGTAGGAGATATTGATCATAAAACATTCCTCCGCAGGATAATACATATGATAACAATATGTTATCAAAAGTTGAGAATAAATGTCATTGGACATAACCTTTTATTTATAATATACTGCAAATATACAAAAAGTAAACGAAAATTTAGAAAAAAACTGCAAAGACGCAAGAAAAACCTGTGTATTTTCTGCGCTTTTTTTATAATTTCTAAGATTACAAATTAATGTGATAAATTGATAAAGGAGGTACGCATGGATAGTGTAAAAAGTAAAATGAATAATCTGATCGACTCAATGAAGGAACAACTTTTTGAAATGGGAGATGCCATTTATGACCATCCTGAGATCGGATTACAAGAAGTATTTGCCGGCAAGCTATTGGAAGATTGGTTGGAAAATCATGGTTTTCTTGTGGAAAGAGGACTGGGAAGCATGCCAACGGCATTTCGGGCTGTATATGAGCAGGGCACGGGGGGACCTTCTATTGGACTTTTGACAGAGTATGATGCATTAGCGGGAATCGGACATGCTTGCGGGCATCATCTTCAGGGACCATGTATTCTTGCAGCAGCTAATGCAGTTTTAAGAGCTGGGATTGAAAAACCGTTTAAGCTGGTGGTATATGGGACTCCGGCAGAGGAGACCTTAGGCGGAAAAATCAATATGGTTCAGGAAGGATATTTTCGGGATATTGATGTAGCACTTATGATGCATGGAAGTCCAACTACAACCTGTGATGTTAAATCCATGGCAAATTATAGTTTGGATGTAACTTTTTACGGAAAAAGTGCTCATGCAGCTATTAATCCGGACAAGGGACGAAGTGCTCTTGATGCGCTGCTTTTAACATTTCAGGCTGTAGAATTTTTAAGAGAACATGTAAAAGAAGATGTACGTATGCATTATACGGTGAAAGACACATATAACATTCCAAGCAATGTAGTTTCTGAAAAGGCAACAGGCACTTTTACATTAAGATCTTATAATAATGCTACATTAGATGATGTGTATAGGCGTTTCAAAAAGATTACGGAAGGCGCTGCGCTGATGACAGAAACAACTTGTGAGATTACGGAAAATATGCATATGGCAGCGAAGATTCCAGCTTTAAAATTGAACGAGGAGATCATAAGATGTGCCAGAGATGTGAATGCACCAAGAATCAGTCCGCCGAGACAGAAGACAGGTTCTACAGATTTAGGAAATGTAATGGAGCTGATTCCTGGTTCCTGCATCAGAGTTGCATTTGTAGATGAACATGCGGCTGCGCATTCACAGGAATTTTTAGATCAGGGAAAGACAGAGCAAGGTCATAATGCAATCCTTTATGGAGCGAAGATCCTTGCAGATGTCTGTTACGATCTGGTCACGATACCTGGTCTGATGGATGAAATCAAGGCAGATTATAATGCACAGAAAGAAAAAATGAAACAGGAGGCATGATATGTGGAAGTATATTGTAAAAAGAATCCTAATGTTGATTCCGGTTATGCTTGCAACGATTTTTGTTGTGTATTTTATCATGGATCAATCTGATGTAGATCCGGCAAAAGTTATGTTAGGAGAAGGTGCTACGGAAGAATCTATACAGGAGCTTCATGATGAGCTGGGGCTGGATGATCCTTTTGTAGTACGCTATGTAAGATATGTAGGAAAACTTTTAAAGGGAGATATGGGAGAATCATATACTTATAAGACTGATGTTTCTGCGCAGATCATGGAACGATTACCTAATACAGTATTATTGGCTTCCTGTGGCGTTTTATTTTCTGTCATAGTGGGAATACCAATTGGAATCATAGCTGCTAGGAAGCAATATAGCATTTTTGATAATGTTTCAATGGTATTTAGTTTAATAGGAGCTTCTGCTCCGGCTTTCTGGATCGGCCTTTTACTGGTATTGATATTTAGCCTTAATCTGAAGATATTCCCGGCATCCGGAATGGGAAAAGGATTTGCAAATGTAGTAAGGTCACTGGTGCTTCCGGCTATTACCATTGGAATGAGCGGTGCCGCAACAACTGCAAGGATCACCCGTTCTTCTATGCTGGAAACAATCCGGCAAGATTATATTGATACAGCCCGTGCAAAAGGTACCAGTGAAATTACCATCACATTCCGTCATATGTTAAAAAATGCGCTGATCCCGGTTATTACAGCTGTTGGTTTAAATTTTGGCGTTCTTTTAGGAGAATCTGTTTTAACGGAAACAGTATTTGCATGGCCCGGAATAGGAAGATTTGTTATTGAGTCGATCAAAACTCAGGATATTCCCAGTGTTTTGGGATGTGTAGTAACACTTTCTGTTATGTTTACAATTGTAAATCTTCTGGTGGACATTTTATATGCTTTTGTAGATCCAAGAATCAAAGGACAGTATAAAACAGCGAAAAAGGTGGTGATCCGTAAATGAGTAAGAAACAGGCTGCAGAAATAGAAAATTATGCCGGACGCAGTTTATGGGAAGATGCGTGGTACCGTTTTAAAAAAAATAAACTGGCTGTTTTAGGGCTTATATTTGTACTTCTTTTAATAGTTATTGCATTTGCGACAATCATTATTGATATAGCTACCCATGGATCTGTTTATCAGGCACTGGCAGTAAAACAGAACCTGAGAATGAAACTTCATGGTCCTAGTTTACAACATATCTTTGGATGCGATGAATTCGGAAGAGATATATTCTTCCGCCTTATATGGGGAACCAGGTATTCACTGTTTATAGGAATCATATCCATTATCTTTGCATTGGTAGTAGGAGGACTTTTAGGTGCGGTTGCAGGCTTTTATGGTGGAAAGGTAGATAATATCATTATGAGAGTTATGGATATTTTTCTTTCTATACCATCAATGGTTATGGCGATTGCGATTGTTTCTGCACTGGGAACCAGCACATTTAATCTGCTATTATCAATTGCAGTACCTCAGATGCCCCGATTGGCACGTATTGTCCGGGCACAGGTTATGACTGTAAAAGGAAAGGATTTTATAGAAGCGAGCAGAGCTGTAGGAGCTGGGGATATGCAGATCATTGTGCAGGCATCCTTAAGCATAGGTTCAGCAATTCTGTCAATTGCAGGTTTAAGTTTCTTGGGAATTGGAGTACAGCCACCAACTCCGGAATGGGGTTCTATTTTGAGCTCAGCCCGTACTTATATGCGGGATGCCTGGCATATATCAGTTATTCCTGGTCTTATGATCATGCTTACAGTATTATCTTTGAATCTGGCAGGAGATGGTCTCCGTGATGCACTTGATCCGAAGATGAAGAACTAGGAGGAATGATAAAATGGCAATATTGGAGATAAAAAATCTAAGAGTTGATTACCAGACAGATGATGCCCTGGTACATGCCCTGAATGATGTGAATCTAAAAATGGAAAAAGGAAAGACATTGGGGCTTGTAGGAGAAACCGGAGCTGGAAAAACAACACTGGCTAAATGTATTATGGGAATACTTCCTCAAAGAACAGGAAGGATCCGGTCAGGAGAAATATTTTATGAAGACAAGGATCTTCTGAAAACAGAAGAGTATGAGATGAGAAAAATCAGAGGAAGCGAAATTGCAATGATCTTTCAGGATCCCATGACGTCATTAAATCCGGTTATGACAGTAGGAGAGCAGATTGCAGAGGCTGTTGAAAATCATGAACATTGTAAAAGAGAAAAGGCGATGGAAAGAGCCTGTGAGATGCTTGAATTAGTCGGAATACCGGCAGCCAGATCAACAGAATATCCGCATCAGTTTTCTGGAGGTATGAAACAGAGAGTGGTAATAGCAATAGCTCTGGCATGTAATCCGAAACTTCTGATTGCAGATGAACCGACAACGGCTCTGGATGTAACAATTCAGGCACAGGTTTTGGAAATGATGCAGGATCTAAAGCAGAAATTCAATACATCTATGCTGCTTATTACACATGATCTGGGTGTGGTAGCTCAAAACTGCGATATGGTAGCAGTGATCTATGCAGGACAGATTGTGGAGTACGGATCGGTATTGGATGTATTTAAACATATGCATCATCCCTATACAGTTGGTCTGTTTGATTCAATCCCTCAGATCGATTCGGCAGTGACTCGCTTGAAACCAATTCCTGGTTTGATGCCGGATCCAACTGACCTGCCGGAGGGATGTAATTTTTCCACACGTTGTCCTTATGCAGATGAAAAATGTAAAGCGAATGAACCTGAATTAGAAGAAGTCCGACCAGGTCATTTTGCCAGATGTTTTCATTGTAAACATTGAGAGAAATGAGGTATGCAGATGGAAAAACATGAGGAATTACTCAGAATAAAACATTTAAAAAAATATTTTCCGACACCAAACGGTCTTCTTTATGCAGTTGATGATGTGAATTTTTCAATTTCTAAAGGAGAAACACTGGGAGTTGTAGGTGAATCTGGCTGTGGAAAATCTACACTAGGAAGATGTATTTTAAGACTGATTGAGCCAACAGATGGTGAAGTAATATATCAGGGAGAAAATATTGTTGGATGTAGTAAGGAAAAAATGAAAGAACTGCGAAAGGAATTACAGATTATTTTTCAGGATCCTTATGAATCCCTTAATCCCAGGATGACAGTAAGCCAGGCAATTCAGGCGCCGCTTATTATACAGAAGATATATAAGGCCTCTGACCGGGTGGGGCTGGAGAAGAAAACCCATGAAATGATGGATCTTGTAGGATTGGCAAGAAGAGTGGCAAATTCATATCCACATGAACTGGATGGAGGAAGGCGTCAGAGAATAGGAATTGCCCGTGCATTGGCGTTAAATCCTAAATTCATAGTGTGCGATGAGCCAGTATCAGCTTTGGATGTGTCTATTCAGGCGCAGGTATTAAACTTAATGCAGGATCTGCAGCAGCAGCTGGGGCTTACATATATGTTTATTACTCATGATCTTTCGGTTGTAAAGCATTTATCTTCCAGCATCGTGGTTATGTATCTGGGGCAGATGGTGGAACAGGGGACACCGGAACAGTTATTTAATGATCCACGTCATCCTTATACAAAAGCACTTTTATCGGCAATCCCAATTCCGGATCCAGAAAAGAAGATGGAAAGGATTCAGTTAAATGGTGAATTGACGTCTCCTATTAATGTAGGAGCAGGATGTAGGTTTGCAAAAAGATGTTTGTATGCAAAGCCAGAATGCAGTACACAGAATCCGCAGCTGACAGAGGTAGAACCAGGACATTTTGTTTCCTGTATCCAGTGTAAATAAAGATAAAATTTACTCTCGCAAAATCAGATCCAAAAAGATTTCGGGAGGGCATAAAATTATAAAGGAGGAAAGTATTTATGAGGTTATCAAAGTTAGTCCAGATCAGAAAAAAAGGAATGTTGATTGCGGCAGCAGCATTGACAGCATGCGCACTTGCAGCATGTGGAGGTTCAGGATCTTCATCTGATACGAAGGGCGGAGAAAATACCAGTAAGGAAACATCAGCGGCTGAGACTGGTGGAACACAGAAAGATACATTGATCGTTGCAAAGGATGAGGATGTAACTTCACTTGATCCACAGGCAATTGTAAATCAGAAATCATTTTCTGTTTATTGTAATCTTTATGAAGGACTGGTCACATATGATGCTGAAACAAAAGAGATAAGTCCGTGCCTGGCTACAGAGTGGGAAGCAATAGATGATAAGACCTATCATTTTAAACTTCGCGAAGGTGTAAAATTCCATGATGGAAATGTAATGACATCTGAGGATGTATGCTTTTCTTTTGAACGTGCTATGAGCAGTGGCGTAGTATCTACTTACTTCAATTATCTGGATAGCATTGAACCAGATGGTGATAATGCAGTTATCATGCATTTAAAGATGCCGTATGCACAGCTTTATCAGGCACTTTCTAATCCATCTGCAGTAGTTGTTTCTAAAAAAGCAGTAGAGCAGTATGGAGATGATTTTGCCAAAAATCCATCTGGAACAGGCGCATATAAATTAAAGGAGTGGAAACAGGCAGATTCTATAACTCTGGAAGCTTTTGAAGATTACTGGAGTGAAAAACCAGTAACACCAACAGTTGTTTATAAAGTAATTCCGGAAGGTTCCCAGAGAACGATCATGCTGGAGAATGGAGAGGCAGATATTGCATATGCAGTACTTCCAAATGATGCAGGACGTATTGAAGACTCTGCAGATCTTACTATGATCCATGAACCAGGATACAAGTGCATGCTGTTTTATCTTAAAACAGATTCCAAAACATCTCCTGTAAAAGATAGTAAAGTTCGCCAGGCTATTCAGTATGCGGTTAATAAGCAGGAAATTGCAGATACAGTTGCTTATGGGTATGGACAGGTTGGTTCTCTTTACTGTACACCACTTACAACAGGTTATAATGCAGAAAAAGACCAGGGCGATATGTATGATGTAGATAAGTCTAAAGCATTGCTGGCAGAAGCAGGTTATGCAGATGGTTTTGATCTTGATTTTTATTGTCAGACAGGCCAGACTTATGAAGAAGTAGCTACAATCCTTCAGGCACAGCTGGCAGATGTTGGAATTAATTTAAACGTTATCACTATGGAGTCTAATACGATCAATGAAAAGGTTTACAGCGGTGAAGAAATACCGATTCGTATGGGATTTTATAATAACCTTTGTGGTGATGTAGATCTTGTAATGCAGAAATTACTTCCAAGTGCGTACGGTCAGGTTTATTTTAACGATGAAGTAGAAGAACTCATGAATGAAGCACGTTCTAAGACAGACGCAGCAGAGAGACAGAAAGTATATGATAAATTCTGGGATCTTATGGCTGAGGATGTTCCGTGGATCACAATTTATTATGAAGAGACCATGATCGGTCGCAGTAATAAAGTAGACGGATTTAAGCTTAATCCAGTGGGTGCTCATCAGTTAAAAACAGTAGCAGTATACGAATAGTAACTATATGTACAGAAAATCCCGCTTATTCGGGATTTTCTGTTTCAAAGGAGAACGCGGATGAATACATACGAGAAGATTACTGAAGAAGTAAATGTAGATCATATGTTGGAAGTGGCTAGTGGGCTGGCAAAATGGGAACGTCTTTCTGGATCTGACGAAGAATATGAAGCTTTTAAATGGCTGGAAAAGCAGTATCAGGAATATGGATTTAAAACTAGATTGATCCGCCATGATGCATATATCAGTCTTCCTCAGTTATCCAGACTTACTGTAAATGGAAAATGGGTATATTCGCAGACCCATTCTATGGTTCCATCTTCTCATTGTAGGGGAGAAATGGTTTATTGTCCTTCAGTGGATATGATAAAGAATACAGATTGTAAAGGAAGGGTGGTACTGACTAGAGGATGGGTTACATTTGCATCAGTGGAAGCGGCTCAGAAAAAAGGTGCAGTGGGAGTAATATCTATTCAGGATAAGGTGATCCGAGAATGCATACCATCTGCTTCTTGGGGTAGTCCTACGCCGGATGATTGGAAATATATTCCTGTTATTCCGGTGGTATCAATCCGTGATGATGATGGAGATCTTTTTGTGGAAAAGATGAAAGCAGGAGAAGTGTGCGTTGCCGAATTTACAACAATCGTAGATACGTCATGGAGAAAAATCCCTCTTTTGATTGCAGATCTGAAAGCACCGGTGGATACAGATCAGTTCTGTATGTTTACCGGTCATGTAGATTCATGGTATTATGGTGCAATTGATAATGGAACCGCAAATGCAGCACAGATGGAAGTAGCCCGTTTAGTTTCCGCCCACCAAAAAGAATTAAAGAGAAATTTCAGGATCGTACACTATTCAGGACATTCCCATGGTAGATATGCAGGTTCTGCCTGGTATGCAGATAATTTTTGGGAAGAACTGCATAAAAGCTGCGTTGTCAATGTTAATGCGGATAGCCTGGGTGGAAAAGATGCTATGGATGTGCAGCATTCAACGATCATGCCAGAAACAATGGGGCTGGCAGTTGAAGTGGTAAGACATCAGACAGGTGAACAGTTTGAGGGACTCAGGGCAGCCAGAAATGGAGATCAGAGTTTCTGGAATGTAGGAGTTTCCAGCGCATTTGCGTCCTTTTCAAGACACCAAAAAACACTGCAGGCGAATGGAGAAATGGGATTTGACAGAGGAGTGGCTGCTTTGGGAGCATGGTGGCATACGTCGGATGACCTTCCTAAGAATATAGATAGAGATAATCTATTGAGAGATGGAAAAGTATTTGCTGAATATGTAATGACATTTCTTACAGAACCTGTTGTACCGCTTAATTTCTGTGATACAGTAAATGATATTATGGATCATTTGAAAAATTGGGATGATATGGCTGGAGAAGAATACGATCTTTCAGAATCTGTTAAAAAGGCAGAAACGCTTCTGAACATTTGCGATATGTTTTATAAAAAGCAAATGGATCCAGAGAAGAAAAATCATCTGATCCTGAAACTGGCGCGCATTCTTGTACCGTTGGATTTTACCAGTGGTAATATCTATACAAATGAGCCGGCAAAGGCTATTGATGCGATGCCGTCTCTTTCTCTGATCCGGCAGTTGGTTTCTTCGGATACAGATGAGAACAAAAAGATGTCCATTAAGGTTGCTCTGAGAAGACATGTTAATTATGTGAATGATAGTTTAAATCAGGCACAGGAGCTTTTAGGAGAAGTGATTTAGGAGGAAAATTTACAATATGGATGTAAATGTACTTTTTGATTTAGTATCGAAAGAAATCAATAAAGAGAAGATGGTCCAAAATGTAAAAGAAATAGGAAAATGGCATCGTTATACTGGGGCAGCTGGTGGAGAAGCCTGTGTTGATCATCTTTTATCCGAACTGGAAAAAGCTGGGGTACCGGCAAAAGCAGAAAGATATCAGGCCTTTGTCAGTCTTCCTATAGATGAAGGTACAGAACTGGTACTGGAAAGTGGAGAACATTTAAGGCTGATCGGTGAAGTTTACAGTAAAGCAGTTGAAAATCTGGATTGTGAGATGGTTTATGATCATTGGTCTGAACAAAAGAAGATATATGAGTTAGAAGAAAAAGAAAGATTGAAATCATTTCGAGGTAAGCTCGTGCTGACTCATTCTGGTGGCGGTGATTTTGCAGAAAAACTATTTCGTGCAGGTGCGATCGGCATGATCCATATAAGTATGAGCAGAGGGGGATATATACATCATTGCAATATAGGTGCAGAATGGGGAACTCCTTCAGCAGATGCAATGAACCGTATAGTAAGTATTCCAGCAGCAGATGTATCTTTTGAAGATGGGCAAATGCTTATAGAACGATTGGAACAGGGAGAGACAATAAAAGGATTTCTTACGATCCGTATGGAATCAGGAGTAAGGAACAGTAGAATGGTGATTGCTGATATTCCTGGAAAAAGTGAAAACTTTATACTGATCAATGGCCATTATGATTCCTGGTATGAAGGCATTACAGACAATGCTACAAGTGATGCTATTATGTTGGAATTAGCCAGGGTATTCTGGAAACACAGAGAAAAACTGGAACGAAGTGTGAGAATAGCCTGGTGGTCAGGTCATTCTGATGCCAGATATGCAGGTTCTACCTGGTACTGCGATGAACATTTAGATGAATTGAATAAAAAATGTGTAGCGGATATCAATCTGGATCTGACAGGTTGTAAGCTGGCTGAACAAGTGAGAGCAAGAACAACCTGCATGGAAGGAGAAGATTTTACTGCCAGTGTAATTGAAGAATATACAGGATATAAGGCAAAACCATATATTCCAATGATACGTGGAGGAGATCAGAGCTTTTGGGGAGCTCATATTCCGATTGATATTATGTTCAAATATGAGCCAGTAGATGAAAAAAGAGTTTCTGCCTGCCCAAGTGGAGGACCATGGTGGCATACAGAGCAGGATACTCTGGATAAGCTGGATAATGATATTCTCTACAGAGATGCATTGATGAATTTAAAAATTGCATGCCGGATATTAAATTCTCAGGTTCTTCCTGTAGAAATGTGTGGTTTTGTGGAGAAGATGCAGGGATTCTTAAATGATATAAATGCGTCCACAGAGCCTGATTTTGATTTGACGCAGGTTATAAATGCAATAGAAAAAATGAAACCAGTCCTTAAGAAATTTGAATTCGAGATTAAACGTGTAGGTTCTGTAGAGGATGACAGGATCATTAAGGAGACAGCAGGAGAATTGAGCAGGCTTGTATATACAAGCGGAAGCCCATATCAGCAGGACAGATCTTGTGCATATGCACCATTTGGGGTATTAAAGCAGCAGGAAGGGGTCAATTTGAAAAACGTCTCAGAAGAGTGTTATTTGTTTAAGAAGACAGAATTTAAGAGGGCTTGCAATCGCATAATAGGTCAGTTAGAACATGTAATGTGGGTAATGGAACAATATTTGGACAGAAAAGGAGAAATGTAAAATTTTATGTATCCAATTATTCGATTAACACAGGAAGATCCATATGAAAGAGGCTTGGAATATGGAAGACAGGCAAGAGAAAAAATAGAAATCTGTGTAGAATATTATAAAAAACAATTTCTGAAAAAGGGAATGTTATGGGAAGTATTAAAAAAATATACAAACAGATTTTCGGAAATAATTACAGAGACCTGTCCGGAACAGATAGAAGAAATACGGGGAATATCAGCAGGTTCTCAGATACCTTTAGAGGAAATATTGATCATTAATGCACGTTATGAGATTTCAAAGTTTCCTAAAGAGCTGGAATGCACAACAGGAGCTGTTTGGGGTAAAGCAGTAAAAGACGGGCATATGTATGGATTTAAGAACTGGGACTTTAATCAGTGTGCACGCCCTCATATTGTAATTCTGGATATCCAATTAAAAAACGGTCCTCATATGATCGGCTTTTCTGAAGCCGGACAGATAATGCGAGATGGATTCAGTAGTAATGGAATTGCGATATTGGCCAATAATCTTCAGTCTGTTAATGATCATGCGGGATATGGTCTTCCGGTAACCTGTCTTAGAAGAAAGGTTCTTACATGTGCCACATTTAAGGAAGCAGAACAATTTATTTTAGCATCAGAACGAACTGTGTCAAATAATATCCTGTTAATAGATGGTTTTCATAATAAAGCAGTTGATTATGAGTGGCAGCCAGACGGTACTGTGGATATAATCGGACCAGAGCAGGATATGATCACACATGCTAATCATTTTATAGTGCATCCGGAAAGAGATGCTTTGGCTGGTCGGCCTAAAAACCGAGATCGCCGTTTAAGAGAACTTTTGATGGAACACTATGGAAAAATTGATTTGGATATTATTAAAGAATGCTTGAAAGATCATAAATATTATACTTTATCAGTATGTGGGCATCCAGATCCGCAAGGAGATGCGTATTCAAAAGACCGGATGACCGTTTCTTCTATGATAGGAGATTTTTATAATAAAAAAGTTTATATTACAGCCGGTCCGCCGTGTTGTAATGAATATGTAGAGTTTGAACTGTAAAAGAGAAGGCTGTTCTGCAATAGATGTTTTATCTGCAGAACAGCCTTTTAATTTACTTACAGAACCATAGCGATCACAAAGTTATAAATAGTGCAGGTGATCACGCTGATGGGGACAGCTACCATGAGAAGACGGTTAAACAGCTCATTGCGTTCTTCTTCTTTCGGGGTGGAACCAAGGATCAGGGAACCGCCGG
Source organism: Lachnospiraceae bacterium (assembly GCA_025758065.1). Taxonomy (NCBI): domain Bacteria; kingdom Bacillati; phylum Bacillota; class Clostridia; order Lachnospirales; family Lachnospiraceae; species Lachnospiraceae bacterium. Next base: position 744,307 of record CP107199.1, on the reverse strand, counting down.
AAGAAAATGGGCTGATGGCGCTGGACTGGGCACCAAGGATCGTGCAGGCAAATAATACCGGTGCGCTTAAACCTACAGAAGCAGCCAGATTCGGGATCAGCGGGAACAATGCAGGAGCAACTACTCCTGTGGTGGAGCTGAAGAAACTCATGATGGCACCTACCAGGCAGAAAGCAATAGGAACCAGAGGCTTTGGTACATTGGAACCGATCCAGGTGGAAAGTGCTTCAATGGTTCCTGCTTCTACTGCAACAGCGATCAGCATACCGGCGCCTGCGATCATGATAATAGTATTCCAAGGGATGCGGGCAATGGCTTCTTTCTGAGGTGCCAGCTTTAATAAGAGGGCGATCACAGTAAAGATAATAGCAACCAGACCGACATCCACTTTTCCACTGATATATTTAACAGCAGTATTTCCTGACATAAGGATATTTAACAGCGGGAAGATCAGAACTACAGCCATCATGGCTAACATTAAAGTGAGAGTGGTCTTCTGATCTTTTGTAAAAGCTTCAGGTTTTTTAAAAGTAACGCCTTTTCCAATATTTCTGTTTTCCTTAAAACCAAAGCGGAAAATGGTAATGAGGATCAGGGAGAAGATGATAGCAAAGATAAAGATCTTCATTTCCATATTGAAGGAATCTACGGCTGCGATATCAGGAGAAGCCTCATAGGCTGTATCAGCCAGACCGCGGAAAACGACCCCAAGATTGGAAGTTGGAAAATTGCCACCTGCTAAGGCACCACAGTTAATGGCAACAGCACCGGTTAATTTGTCCATTCTGGACTCATCGCAGATCACAAGGGTGATAGGAGCCAGGAATGCAAGAACCGTAAAATAAGTAGCACCCATAACAGAAAGGATGACAGCTACTGCAAACAGTGCATAAGGAAGCAATCCCGGAAAATTGCGACAGGCATATAACAGGGCGCCGGACATTTTCTCCAGAGTTCCGTTGATAGCAGCAAAATTATAAAATAACGAAACGGACAAGATAACAAACATGGTGTTTGTAGGCCAGAAAGCGATGACCTGTTTTGGTTTTAATCCCATAACGAAACATCCGATGATGTAGGCAAATACAATACAGAAAAGACCAGTGTTGATCTTTGTTCTGTATCCGAGAAAGATTGCCAGCGCGATTGAAAGAATGATAATGATACTTAACATACGTTCCCCTCCTAATATATGTTATATTTTACTGAAGCTTTTATTCAGCAAGCTTCTTATTCAATTCCAAGAAGCTTGTAAGGAATTGTTTTTGTCATGTGGTAAATATGTTCTTCCGGGATACCATGATCAGCCAGATATTGCATATATTCCTCTAAAGCCAGCTCCCAGTTTGGATTTTCTGTCTGCCCGCCGTCTGTATCTACCATAACATGTTCATAGCCTACTGTTTTGATGATTTCCAGATTGTCCGGGAGATTGCTCTTGTAAGCGCCACCGCCCATGTTCTGTGCATAACACCGTTCAAGGATCACATCATAATCTTTTACCAGGCGGATCTGGTCTTCCATGCTCATGTCTACTACCCACCATTCCGGATGAGTAATAACGATCTTCTTTACGCCGGCATCTCTTGCGGCTTCCACAACTACAAATGCTTCTTTTGGAGAAACATGGGCAGTTCCGAGGACTGCATCATGGTCGCGGATCAGCTTAAATACATCAATAAGCTCTGGAACCACCTTTCCATCCCGTACCAATTCAATCCCATCAGCTGGATTCTGCCCCATTTTCTCTAAATGGCGTTTTGCAGACTGGGTAGGAAGCCAGATCTCTTTTGCGCCCAGCTTTAAGCCCTTTTCTACTGCTTCAGGGTTGATGCCACCGATGACTTTGTTCATAACAACGCCGCCGTACATAGTGAAGCCGGTATTTTCACCATAAACTCTTTTTACGTATTGATTAGTGAGGTAAGCACGGTTTACCGTAAAGCCCAGATGGGTCTTTATAACAATGGCTCTGGCGCCCACTCTGATCGCAGCATCTGCCAGCTGAAAATCATCATAAGCACGAAGTCTTAAGTCTGGATTTGTGTGTACGTGCATATCGCACACGCCTTTCATGGAAATCTTTCCCATAGTGAACCTCCATTTTGAGAGTATGTTTTATTGATCTGTTTTTATCAGTTTATATCATTATAATAATCTATTTTTGCCAACAGAAAAATGCAAAATATGATATAATATATATCGGAAAAACCGATATCAATAAGTGAAAAGCAGATGGGAATGTGCAGATCCGTCAGTGCAGGTTGAACAGATGAAGGGGAATACAGATCATGGAAATGAAAGAATTATATTATTTTATTGCCATAGCAGAAGAGAAGAGCATTTCAAAAGCGGCAGAGCGGCTGTTTATGGCCCAGTCCAGCCTTAGCCAGTTTTTAGGCATACTGGAAAATAACGTAGGAAGCAAACTGTTTATCCGTACTTCTAGAGGCGTATGTCTGACCCAGGAAGGGGAGCTGATGCTTCAGTATGCTTATAAGACACTGGCAGAATACAGATCGGTACAAAATGAGATCAAAGATATCAAACAGTTAAAAAGCGGTCGTGTGATCATGGGGATCAGTACGTTCAGAGGTTCCTATCTTCTTCCGCCTGTGTTGAACGCATTCCATCTGGAGCACCCGGATGTGAAGGTAGAGATTGTGGAGAAAAATTCTATGGCATTGGAACAGATGCTGCTGTCCGGTGAGATTGACATTGCCCTTCTGGTCATGTCTGAGGCAGATCCTAGACTGAACATAGAGCGTGTTATGAAAGATGAGATATGCCTGCTCACCAGCCCTACTCATCCGATCATGGCTTTTGTCCGAGATAATGAGGATAACTCTGATTCCAGGATACCCCAGTACGTGAATTTAAAAGATACCCTTGCATATGAATATCTTCTCAGCGACTACGATACCATCCTGGGACGGGAAGCAAGGCGCATCTTTAACAGAAATGGGGTACAGCCCATTGCCAGCAACCATGCGCTGTCAGCCCTTATGTCAGCAGCTATGGGAGCAGCGGGACTTGGACTTGCATTTACTTATTACAGCTCCAGACATTATTTCAGAAATGCAGAATTTTTATCTTTAGGCGCAGAAAGTGCCTTTGTAGACTTAGGTATAGCACTGCCGCCTGGCAGATACCATTCCAGAGCAGCTTTAGCGCTAAAAGATACCCTGATGGAGGTTTTACAGGCGGCAGATGGGTGAATATACGAATGTTGCCAAGCAGTTATTTCTCCTCACGGCTGCAGATTGCCAGCCGGTGCTGGTATTTCTCCCTTGTAGCCATTCCGCCCCTGATATGGCGCTCAGATTTGTTCAGATCCAGGACCACTCGGGTCTGGGCGGCAAGAGATGGATTGATAGAGATAAGTCTCTCCGTGCAGTCCTTATGCACTGTACTCTTGCTTATCCCAAATCGTTTTGCAGTCTGGCGTACCGTAGCGTTGTGATCTATAATGTAATTAGCAATGGCCACAGCCCGTTCTTCAATATAATCTTTCAAAGGAAAACCCCTCAGAATACTTTTGTACAGTCTATGAAAGTATCTGAGGGGTTATGTATAGAGATTGTATCAGTTTTGAATCACATGCGATTTGGAAAGTTCTTTTCCCTGTTAGAATAAATATATCTTATTACTTTGTGAATATTGCTGAAATATATGATATAAAAGTTCAAATGGATATGGAAAGTTGATAAACGTGGCAGAGGGGAGGTACTTGAAAGGTAGATTGATGATTTTAATATACTAATGGTACACACTCAAAGTTGAAGGTATTGTTATTGTCAGAAAGGAGTATGATGTTTATGAAAAGAATATTATCACTATTATTATCTGCTATGCTTCTGTTGTCAATATCATTTACGACTTTTGCGGAATCAAACGTCATCACGACTAATATTCAAACCTTAGAAAAAAGTGATGAGAAATGTGTAGTAAAAGAAACGAGAACAGATAGTATTATTATTTCTACAAACGATAAAGTTAATAATACATTGACAATTGAAACTTACGATATATCTGATAAAAGAAAGCTTAATACCCAAACGTATTTCCTGAATGTATTAGAAAAAAACATTGAACTGAATAATAAAATTGAGCTTTTGAGCGGAGATGAGTATGAACATACTTTTTCTGATCGCGAATATGATATTTATTTTGAGTATGAATCCCCTCAATGGCAAATCCGTTCTAAGAATGAACGAAAATTAGGATATGAAAGTACTGTAAATGATATGAGTTATCTGGAAAACTTTCGTTTAGCAGTTAAAGATGTTAACTCTGCCGAGAAAAATATCATAGGTTCTGTAGGTAGTACAGTTGCAGTAACAGCAATTGCTGCATATTTAACAGGTGGCATTGGTGCCGGTTCTGCTGCCGCAGGGGGGAGTGCAGCTATAGTAGCTGCTTTTACAGACTTAGATAATGCTTGTGATAATGCAGACTACTACTTTGGAAGAGTTGAGTTTGCTCCATATTAAAGAGATGAATAAGCCCATTATAGTAATTGATTTTATAGGATCAATTTTTATTGTTTTTATGGTTTACCCCGTAACTATAAAAACATATATGGATATATATGTGTTATGTTTAGATATACTCTATATTTTTTTATCAGTAGTCGTATTGAAAAAAAATATGTTTAATAGACTGAACATAAATATCTTTATGATTGCCGGACTATTAGTTGGTATTGTTTTTGAAGTTTTGCTTAATTTTGGACAAGCTTCCATGTCCGATTATTTTAACTTGAAAGCCTTTTTACTTTTTATCATTTTACAGGTATCTTTGATCAATGCAGGAAATTATCTTTTAAAAACTTTTTAACTTTTTTTGACTATTCGCTCAACATCATAAAACACAGCCATGTATTTCAGAAAGGGACTATAGGAGGATATGTTGTAGCTGGTATCGGTGGAGTGGAATTGTTATTTGCCAAAAAGACTGGTGTCCGTATCTCCAAGAGAATTTTCAATGGATTTGGAAATGCTGTTTTCTGCAAAATAGTAGATTAATAAATTTTCACTTTTGGTCGATATGTAATATAAGATTAAAATGGGAACTTGGTTTTGAATTGGATCTTGATCAGGTGTGGTGTTGAAAAGAATAGGAACGGGTATTTAGCCATCTGGACAATTAGATTCGGGTGGCTTTTTACTGTAGAGTGAATAGGACAGAAGGGAAATATGGACGAAAAGATACTAGTGACAAGGCCTTCAATGCCGTCATACGATGAATATATAGAGGCGATAAAACCATTGTGGGATTCTCATTGGATCACAAATATGGGAACATATCATCAGCAACTTGAAAAAGAACTAAAAGAATATCTGGATGTGCCGGGACTGTCATTAATGGTTAATGGACATATGGCACTGGAACTTGCGATCCAGGCATTTGATTTTCCAGAAGGAGCAGAAGTTATAACGACTCCGTTTACCTTTATATCTACGACACATGCAATCATAAGAAACAGATTAAAGCCGGTATTTTGTGATGTTAAGCTAAATGATGGAACAATAGACGAAACAAAGATAGAAGACCTGATAACGGAAAATACAGTGGCAATCCTGCCGGTACATGTCTACGGAAATGTGTGTAATGTAGAGAAAATTCAAAAAATTGCAGACAAGCATGGTCTCAAAGTGATCTATGATGCCGCCCATGCTTTTGGAGTGAAATACAAAGGGAGAGGAATTGGAAGTTATGGCGATGCATCGGTGTTTAGCTTTCATGCCACAAAGGTCTATAATACGATCGAAGGCGGCGCAGTATCATTTTCAGATCTCAGCTTATACGAAAAATTACATAATTTGAAAAATTTTGGAATACGGGGAGAAGATCGGGTGATCTCCATAGGTGGCAATGCGAAAATGAATGAATTCTGTGCGATCATGGGATTGTGCAATCTGAAGCATATTGATGAGGCGATTCAGGCGAGGAAAGAGAGATACGCACATTACATAGAATTATTAAAAGATACTGTGGGAATTAAACGGCTTGGGAGAAATAAAAACGCAACCAATAATTATGCGTATTTTCCAATACTTGTCAAAACGGAATATGGAAGAGACAGAGATGGGCTATATGATTATTTAAGGCAAAATAATATATATGCGAGAAAGTATTTTTATCCCATTACAGCGGACCAGGAGTGCTTTAGGGATAAATATAAAAAACTGATGCTGCCGGCAGCAAGAAATATTTCAAAACAAATATTGACTTTACCGCTGTATGAAAATCTGGACATGAGAAGTATATCAGATATATGCACGATAATAAACGATACGAAGGAGAGAAAGCATTAGCATGAAAATAGCAATTATGCAGCCGTATCTTTTTCCATATATAGGCTATTTTTCACTTATAAAAAATACGGATCATTTTGTATTCTTTGATACGCCGCAATATATCAGAAAGGGCTGGATCAATAGAAACAGGATTATAGGGGCTACGGGGGAAGCAGTCTTTTTTACGATACCTGTGCAAAAAGCGAAAAGGGAAACGCCCATTAATAAAATAATGATCTCACAAAATGAAAACTGGAAAATGAAGATACTGGGGCAGCTTAACGTGTACAAAAGGGCTCCTTATTATAACGAGGTGATCCAGCTTGTAAATGATACATTAGGTATACAAACATCAAGCATATCGGATATGGCAATAGCCAGTATTGTAAAAACATGTGAGTATCTGGGAATACACATGAAAAGCGATGTCTTTTCAGAAATGAATCTGCGTATACCAAATGTAAATGCACCGGATGAATGGGCTTTATATATTACGAAAGAATCAGGATATGATACATATGTAAACCCACCGGGCGGGAGATCCTTCTTTGACCCGGAAAAATATAAAAAACATAATATAGATCTGCAGTTTCTGGAACAGGAGATCGTGCCATACAGACAAAAAGGAAAGGAATTTATTCCGGCTTTGTCAATCATTGATGTTATGATGTTCTGCAGTAAAGATCAAATTGCCAGTATGCTGCGCCAATATCAGATAAGGAGAAAAAATGAGAACGGATATCAATAGAACAGCCTTAAATATTTCTACATTTTGTAATCTTCGATGCAAACACTGCCTGGCTTTTATCCCATACTATAAGGATCCACGCAATATGGAATATAGGGAGGCGGTTTTACAGCTTAAGATGTATTTTACGGTCGTAGATTCGGTGGAACACTTTACTGTGACGGGGGGGGGAGCCATTGTTAAATAAAGATGTTTATAAAATTTTAACAGAGGTATATAAATATTCTGGACAGATCAGAAAGTCAGTAGATTTTGTCACGAATGGAACATTGGAAATACCATTGGAACTATTAGAGCTATTTGAAAAAAACAAAAATAAAACAAAGGTGGTTATAAGCAACTATGGAGAAAATCTGTCAAAAAAAGCTGATATCATACAGCATGAGTTAGAAAAGAGGGAAATACCTTTCAGAGTATCAAAATTTTATGGTGATAATTTATATTACGATGGCTGGATAGATTTTTCGGATCATTCATTAAAATGGGATACAAAAGAAAAAAGGGACGAAAATGCGCAGAAATGTATTCACAGGGTTGGAAAATACTTTGTTATAAATGACGGGGAAATACATTGCTGCTCGAGATCCTATTGGAGAATGAAACAGGGAATAATTCCTAAGGTGAGGGGGGAGTATGTTCCGCTAATGGATCCGTCAATTACGATAGAAGAGAAAAGGGAAGATTTGATGCAAATGTTCAATCAAAAAAGCAGTACATCATGTGCCTATTGTGTAGGCTTGTGCAATGAAACCAAGAGAGTTTTACCTGCCCAGCAGTTAAACAATATACGTAACAGTTAGCAGAAAAATGAATAAAGTGGAATGGTAAGATGAAAAAAATTTTAGTTACAGGTTTATGCACATTACATTGGGGAAGACTGCAATATGGAAATATCGGAAACTACTATATTATAGAGCCACTATTCAGACTTTTGCACAAATACTTCCCAGGATATGCCATAACAACTACTTTTCAAATGACAGAGGAATTTGCCAGGAAGGAAAAAATTGAGATTGTCCCGATGTGGTTATATTATAATTGGGATTCTCAGAATGATCTAAAAAACGCATATGATGATGTCGAAAAAGCAAGAGGATATATTCGGAAAGAGGTCTGTTATAGCGGCTTAACGGAGTATGGTAAGCTGGTATCACAGTGCGAATTTGTTTTAAATGTATCGGGAGATATGTGGGGAGATAACGCGGAGCATGTAGGGCATCAGCGTTTCCTGGTAGACTGTTTGAAAATGCTGACCGCACAGGTGCTGGGAATAAAGACAATATTATATGCAGTGACACCGGGACCGTTCAACAGGATTGAGGATAAAAAGCTTGCGCTGCAGGTGTTCAAAAATTTTTCCATGGTCGTGATCAGGGAAAAATTATCTAAAGAAAATCTTGTTAAATGGGGATTTCCAACGGATCACGTTGTCTGGGCTCCCTGCCCCTCTTTTTTATTTGAGCCAAACAAGGAATATCAGTCGAAGTGGATAAGAAGAATTGAACGGTTGCACCAAAGCAACGAGAAGGTAATAGGTTTAACATTTGGCGGATTTAATATGCCGGTGGGTCCCTATGATATGTGGCCAAGAGATCCGGAACAGTATCGCGTATTTTTGAATGTGGCGGAATACATTATTAATGAATTAAAAGCGGATATCATGATATTTTCCCACACTAACGGCTTTGAGCTTCCGCCGCAGTTTAAACTAATAAATGGTCGTGATTTCATGATCCTGAATCAGTTTTATAAATTGCTGGTTGACAGGAATCAAAATTATAGAGAACATGTAATATTAGTTGATGAACCGTTATTGCCGTGCAATATTAAAAAATTAATAGGCAGACTGGATATGCTGATCACAGGCAGGGTTCACGCTTCTGTTGCAGCGACAAGCCAATGTGTCCCGACTGTGTATATGGAATATAACCAGAATGTGATCTACAGTGATAAAATGTATGGATTTTCATCCCAGATCGGCATGGAAAAATACGTGTCGGCGCCAGGAAATTTTAATGATCTGGCAGCGATAATAACGGATTGCTATGATAATATTGATCTTGTGAGAAGACAGCTGGAAGAAAAAATCCCTGTAATAAAAAAACAGGCAGAAGATATCTTTGAGGATATCAGAAAAATATGTGTGAACAAAAAATAATATATGAATGGTGTAAAGGGAAAAAATACACGGAAAGAATCAGCACTTTTTTAAAAGAAGTTGATCCGGTCATGATCCCAAAACTGAGTGAACGCGTAGCAGTTGATGAATATGCAGAGAAGCTGGCATGTAATGCGGATACGGTATTTGCAAAGAATAAATATCAGGATATAGCAGCATGCTCTGTTTATTGCAATAGAGGGGATGCATTTGTTTCATCAGTAGCAGTAAAAAAAGCGTTTTGGAATCAAGGAGTGGCAACAGGACTCTTGAAAGAGACAGCAATACATGCGAAAGAGAAAAAATGTTTAAGAATATTTTTGAAGGTCTGGAGCGAAAATATACCTGCCGTGAAATTATATGAGAAAGCAGGTTTTTCATTAGCCTCAAAAGAAGGTGAATGGAGTATCATGGTGATGCTTATAGATGAGGAGAAGGGTATATGCTATATATGACATTACAAGAAGTCAGGGAACGAATTGATAAAAATTATGAATGTATCCGGGAAATTGAAAAACTAGTCCCGGAGCAAAAACAGGAAGAACAAATGCTGGGGCTGATCTCCCTGATCGGATCAATGTATTCAGAATTTGTAACAGGGGTATATTCAAGTGAAGACCTGGAACGATATATTAGCAATATTGGAAGAAAAGTAAGGCTTTCAGACAAGATTAAAGCTCCGGATAATAAAGTATTGATTGTCATGAGCAAAGCGTCCTATATCGGTGGGCACACGGTTTTAGTCCATAACTGGATAAAGTGGGATGATACGAAGCAGTATTCAATCGCATTTACGGATTCGGATGAACTGGATACACCGGATTTTATCAGGGACGCTGTCGATAGTTCAGGAGGAAATATTGCATATCTCAGGGGAGATTATTTGCAAAAGGCGGAAAAGTTAGCGAACTTATCGGAAGAATTTGAGAGAATAATTTTATTTACACATATGAATGATATTATTCCGATACTTGCATATAGCAATCCCGGATGGAAAATACCGATATATTTTTATAATCACGCTGATTTCAGGTTTTCTTATGGGTTTCGAATTTCAGACGCCGTATTGAATTTAGGGCAATTTGATGTAGATAAGAGCATACGATACAGGGGGGTTAAAAAAAATCAGAGTGTATATATGCAATTTCCCGGAATGGGGGAATTTGAACAGGAAAAAGACAGGATTGTCATTAACAGGGATAAGCTGAGAAAAAAAATAAATTGTAAATACGGCTTAAAACAAAATGATAAATTAGTTGTTTCCATGGGAGCTGATTTTAAGTATGAAAGCATTGTCGGATATGAGTTTGACAGGTATGTAAAAAAAATTGTTGAAAGCGACCGGAAAAGTGTTTTTTTTATTATAGGAGCAGATAAAAACAGACCAAAATGGAAGCAGCTGGAAAAGAGTACGCAGGGAAGAGCGAGAATTTTAGGAGTTTTGCCGCGCGAGGAAGCAGATGAATTGATATGTGCCGCTGATCTATACATTGTATCATTCCCAATGATGTCTTATGGCAGAAAGCTTGCGGATAGCATGAAAATTCCAAGTCTCTGTCTCAATATTATTGGCAGAAATGTGGATACAAATGATATCAGAACGGCGGATTCCGTCGATGAGCTGGTTGAAAAGACGATAGATGTACTGAATGGCAATGAAAAGAAATACCTACATACATCGCAGATAGAACAGTGGTCCAAAGAACGGTGGCTGAAAGAATGGGAAAAGGTATGTGCGGCTTTTCCAACACACAAAATACAGGAATTTCATCCGCAAAGACATATCGAGAAACAGGAATACGTTAATTGTCAGCTTATGCAGGAAACAGCAGGACGGTCCATTGCCTATTATATGAGTACGCATCCGGTCAGTAAAGAGGTAAGACAGAAAATAGCCGAACTGGATGAAAGATATGAAATGGATATTTTTCAAAGAGACATATATGAATCATATAATAACGCAATTGGCATGGCGGATAAAAATTACAAATTATACCAGACCGCTGTAAAATGGCTGAGAATAAAGCAGTCGGGTAAAAAAATCGCACAGTACCTGAGCCGGAAAGACTGTCATACGGTGGCAATATATGGAATGGGCTATATGGGGCAGACACTGGCGGACGAATTGACGGATGGAAATGTAAAAGTATTATACGGAATTGATCAGAATGCTGGAAATCTGAAATGGAAAATAAAAATATGCAGACCATCTGATAAGATCGAACCGGTAGATTTAATTATAAATACAACAGTTATTGATAATTCAATGATACTGCATGGAATGGAAGAGAAAAATATACCAATGGCTGCATTTGATGAATTATTAGACCAGATATTGCCGTATACGCATTGTATAGACGGTAACAATCAGATAGAGCGAGAGGAATAAAAGTGCAAGGGATTTTATATTGGATAACCGGATTATCAGGCGCGGGTAAAACAACGATAGGAACCAGGCTTTATTATGAAATGAAAAAAACACATGATAATGTCGTTCTTCTGGACGGAGATATATTAAAAGAGATCGTGGATGAAAATGTAGGATATTCGGATGGGCAGAGAAGAAAAAGGGCAATGAAATATGCCAGAATTTGTAAAATGCTTACAGATCAGAACATATATGTAATTTGCTGTACCGTGGCAATGTATGATGAAGTGCGCAAATGGAACCGGGAAAATAACAAAAGATATGTTGAAGTGTTTTTGGATGTTCCGGTGGAAGTATTAAGGGAAAGAGATCAAAAAGGGCTGTATTCGAAATTGGAAAATGGAAAAATAAAAAATGTAAGTGGTATGGATTTACAGGTGGAATTTCCTAAAACACCGGATATCACGGTTAGAAATGACGGTAGCCGCACAGTGGCAGATGTTGTAAAAGAGATCATGGGCTTTCAGCCGCAGTATAGATCAGATTTTGACAGGGATACGGGTAATTACAAAAAATAGTATAAGGCGGAAATGTTATGATAAATGGTCAAGCCATAGAAAAGTATATTAAAATGCTCATAGATCAGAATATTACAAGATTTGTGATATATCCATATGGTGTAAATGGAAAGAGCATTCATCAAGTGTTAAAAAATAAATTTAATATTGAGCCGATCTGTATTGTAGACAATATAATATGCCAGTGGAATACCGATATTATCAGTTTAGAGGAGTTTAAAAGAAGAGAAAAGAAAGATTGTTATGTGATATTAACTGTAGAAAAAAATGAATTGAATACAAAAATGTTTGAACAGTTAAAATCATTCATGGGAGAAGAAAAAATCATTAATATATTGGATTGTGAAAACTACATACCCGAAGATGCATTCCCAGACTTTTCAGCTTTTCAGCTTAAATCCTTATTAGGAAAAAGGAATTATGGTATTGCCCAGGAACAAAGCAATATGATGAAAGTCAGGATTTTAAATTTTTCCAGTGCTACATGGAATGCAATTCGTACAATTTGTCAGGCATGTCAGGCGGATGCACAAATTGATTTACTGGTCATAATGGGACAAAAAAATATGTCAGAGGATATGCTTGATGAAATGAGAACACATGGATTTGACTATATTAGTATTCATGAGTACAGCGTGAAAGATGACAAACCTGATATATTGGTCATTAGCCATCCGTATGATATATTTTCTAATATACAGGACTGCCGCAGATACTGTAAGTTAATTGTAGTTGCATCTATGCAGTTAGTAAGATATGCACACAACTGGACAAGCTTTTTTTTAACCCAGAGGCATGGATTTGGAAGATTTTATCCGGACTATTATTTGTTTGATTCGTTATTGTACCATGATATTGTAAATGCAGGATATGGGTCGGACAGGGTTGTTGAAATGGGAAATCCTAAATTTGATGGTATATTTGAAAATATACAGAAAAAACAGATACCTGAAGGATGGAAAAAAATTCTGTGGGGGGAGGGGGTAAAGAGAGTAATTTTATGGACGACGGATCATGGTGTGCATGATGGGAAAATAACAGAAGATGTTACACTGGATTTATATGGAAAACATCTTTTTGAATATGCAGAAAGTCATGCAGAAACAGGATTTATATTTAGACCACATAAAGCACTTATTCGTGAACTTCAGGATGCAGGATTGTGGTGTGAAGAAGATTTAGAAGAATTGAAACAATACTGTATGCGGAGCGGAAATATAGTATTTGATGATACTTTTACATATGATGCGGCATATTCAGTGGCAGATGCCGTTATTACGGATGCATATTGTGGAATTACCTGTTCAGCGCTGCCATTATTAAAGCCAATGCTTCTCTTGTACCGTACAAAAGATAGTATGCCATACCATAAAGAAATAGCAGAGTGTACTTATTCGGCTGCAACAAATGAGGAAATAGATGAGTTTATAGCACATGTTGTCTTGGGCGAAGAAGACCCCAAGTATGAATTACGCAAGATAAATGCTGCAAAATGTGTAAAAAATTTTGACGGCAAAAACGGATGGAGAATTAAAGAATTTTTAAAGCAGAAATACTGGACCATGGGCAGGTCTGAAAGAGGATAAAATGGAGAGATTTAAAAACAACACAGTTATTTTTAGGGACTGCGCATATAAGAATGGAAAATTATATTTTTTTGATGCCGATAACGTAATTCCCATCAGTTTGGATCTGGATAACGGGAAATTCAAGATTTTACCGATCGAGAATATAAAACAGTTCCGTGGGAACCCATTCGATTTGGAGACAGAATGGGAAAACTGTTTGTATGCAGTAGAAATGGATGGAAAATATATGTGTCGGTATCAGCTGGATACAGGACATGTAAAATATATAGAAATTAATTGTGGGATAAGAAAAGATGGTAATCTGGCCTTCTTGGAGGCATATAACGATTATATATATATATTCAACCGCTTTGGCATGGTTGTTATCTATGACACAAAGACGGAAACGGTACATACTGTAGATGCGGCAGTCCAGGATAAAGAATTTATTACAGGATGTCATTATGGACAAAGCTATTATCTGTTTTCCAATGATGGTACCACAGTGCTGGAATTTGATATAGGAAGTGGAAACTGGAAGACACATAATAGTACGGATATGCTGGCAGGTCAGGCAAAAGTGGTACATGCAGTATGTGATGAAACCAAAATATATATTCTTTTTGAAAATGCTTCAATTGTAGTGTGGAATGTCATGGAAAACAGGAAACAGCAGATAGATATCGCAAAATTCTATTACAAAAGTAATCCGGCTGTTTCAAGAATATGTATTACAGACAGGAACATAATTGTTTTGCCATCCCTGGAGAAAGATATTGTATGTATTGAAAAACAGACGGGTGAGGCATACTGTATGGATACTTATCCGCCGGATTTCCAATATGATGCCGGAAAGAAAAAATGGAGCAAATATATAGGGTATTGCGAGAATGACACAGCATATTATTTTGCCTGCCGCACAAGCGAATACATTTTGGAGGTTTCAAAGCTGAGCGGAAAGCTCAAGTGGATAAAATCAAAGATCGATGCAGATGAACCGTTTTATTATGATATAGCGCATGGAGTGCTATACGAAAAAGAGGGATATCTGGAACTGATGCTAAAAGAGATACTATAGCAAGTCTCTTAAATAACGCATCTTCTTTACAGCGGTGATAAAATATAGTGTAGGAGATGATAGTATGCTACACAATGAAGCCAGAAAACTGGTATTGGAAGCCTGGGATAAAACCCATAATGCCAGGGAGATTGCAAAATATTTTTCAGTAAATGAAAGCACTATATACCGCCTTGTAGAGGAGCGCGCACGTACTGGCAGTTACGAGACCAGAACGCAGCTGAGAGGACGGAAAACAATTCTTACAGAAAAGCATCACCACGATATTCTGGAACTTGTGCAAAAACAACCGGATATCACAATGAAGGAGATTGTCGAAACGCTTCATTTACCGATAGGCGACGAAGCCGTCAGACGTTTTCTGATAAAACAAGGTGATACCTATAAGAAAAAGTCTTTGCATGCAAAAGAACAGGAGCGTCCCCGATGTGCAGAGAAAACGCAGCAAATGGACAGAAACTATATCTGGTGCAAATGCAGAACATCAAATATATATCGATGAAAGCGGTATTAATACAAATCTCACAAGGCACTATGCACATGCAGTACATGGGAAACGTGCCATGGATGCTACCCCGATAAACACACCTGCCGGAACAACTGTTTTGTCATCCATCCGACTTAACGGCAGTCTGGTATATACTACGTACCAAGGTGGAACAACTGCACAACGATTTCGCGAATATATGGAAAAACAATTGATACCGAGTCTTGAGAAAGACGATGTTGTGATCATGGATAATATGCGTTCCCATCATGCCAAAATAGTAACGGAACTTTTGGACAAGGCAGGTATTTCCTATCTGTATTTGCCACCATACAGTCCAGATTTGAACCCCATTGAAAAAATGTGGTCAAAAATGAAGTCCATCCTCAGAAAGAGGAAAATCCGCATTGCTGCTGATCTACCTGTGGCTGTAAAAGCGGCCTTAGAAACAATAAGCATGAATGATTGCAAAGGGTGGTTCCACGCGTCAGGAATTTGCGTTAATTAAGAGGATAGCTATAGGTTATAGAAAAATGAAAAGGTGAATCACATATGGAGGAATTACAGATTATTTCATAATATGGGAATAAAACGATGAAGTATACAAACGCGTCAATAAAAAAATTTGCGCAATATGTAAAAAACAACAATAAAAAAATAATATTATTTGGCTCGGGTGCGGTATGTAAAACCTTTATTCCATATATATTAGATCAATATGGAATTTCAGAACATGTTCTTTTGGTAATTGATAATAATCCGGCTAAACAGGGTCTGACGATTCGATTTAATAAAAAGGTTGTAAGGGTCTGCTGCATAGATGTTTTAGAACGCTGTAAAGAAGACTATTGCATTGTAATAACAAACGGAGATTTCTATTCCGTAATGGATCAGCTTGATCGGATAAAAGAATGCAAAGACAAGGTCTGCTTTATTGCGGCTGTCATTCAATTAGACCGGGAATATGATAAGAAGCTGAATTTTGTATATCATGATTTTCAATCTCCTCAGATTCCTAAAATCATTCATTATTGCTGGTTCTCAGGAAGGGAAATGCCAATGGACCTGCAGAGATGTGTTGCGACCTGGAAGGAAAAATGCCCGGATTATGAGATCATCTGCTGGAATGAATCGAATTACGATGTGAACAAGTACAGGTACACAAAAGAGGCATATGCCTTACAAAAATGGGGGTACATTCCCGATATTGTCAGGCTGGATGTCTTGTATGAATTGGGAGGATTTTATTTTGACACAGATGTAAGGATATTGAAAAATCTCGATGATCTGCGATATCAGCAGGCTTTTTGCGGCAGG
Organism: Lachnospiraceae bacterium; assembly: GCA_025758065.1. Classification (NCBI taxonomy): domain Bacteria; kingdom Bacillati; phylum Bacillota; class Clostridia; order Lachnospirales; family Lachnospiraceae; species Lachnospiraceae bacterium. The sequence goes on along the minus strand of CP107199.1, from coordinate 727,703 downwards.
GAGAGAGCCGGACATGTTAATTTTGGCGGAGGATCGGGAAGCATTCCTCACAGTGCTGTTGTAAAAAAAATCCTGGAATTCCGCCAGGATGAACCGTTTGCGCTCGGGAATGGATGCTATAATGCGGAGGCAAGCGGCTATTATGAGACCGCTCCATTGATGGAACTTGGGTTAAAAATAGAAGATATAAATCAAAAGCTTGATGGAATTAATGTTTATGCTTCGGAGTTTTTTTCCCCGTATAATTATATCAATGGGGACAATATTAAAAATGAAAACACCCATTCCATTCATTATTTTAGCGGAAGCTGGATCGAAGGCGGAGAAAAGTTAAGAAAAGAAACCAGAGAAAAATATAATGTTGTAAAAAATGAACTGGGAGAACTGGTGTAATGGCAAGATTTGTATTTGGTATGGGAATTGCCTTAATTAATCATTGGAAAATAATTAAAAAAAATTTCAACCCGGATTATGGAATCGATAATGACAAAAGCAAATGGGGAAAAAGTGACACATATACAAATCTGACATGTATTGCGCCGGAAAAATTGTATGGACAAAAAGATGCAGAGGCCTTGATCACTGTCGGAGATCCATACATAATAGAAAAAATAAAAAAGCAGCTTGAGGATATGCATATTCCATACAAGGTGCTCGTGCAAGAGATCGACAAATGGACCAGTGGAGAGAAGCTGCCGGAGCATTTACGATCAATGAGTGATAATGAAAAGAAGATTTTACTGTTTAATACGCCGGAACATGACAATATTGGGGATCATTTAATTACGCTTGCGGAATTAGATTTCCTGAAAAAATATTTTAAGGATTATAAAATATATGAAATAACGGATATTGAATATAGCTGGTATCATTTGAAAATCAAAAAAAACGTTACAATAAATGATATCATACTGATCACGGGCGGTGGGTTCCTTGGCTCATTATGGTTGTACAATGGGGAGAAAAATGTCAGGAATATTTTAAAGGAATACCATCATAATAAAATAGTTATTTTGCCACAAACAATTTATTTTGAGGAAAATGATAGAGGAAAAAAAGAATTAGAGGAGACGAAGAAAATTTATAACAGTCATAATAACCTTACAGTTTGTGCCAGGGAGAAAAAATCATATGAGATATTATCCCAAATATTAAAACCACATATCCGGGTAGAATTATTACCGGATATGGCACTATTTTATCATGTAGGACGTGTGGGGAAGAAAGAGGGAAAAAGGGAAAAAAAGGCAATCCTATGTCTGCGGAATGACAAGGAAAAAATTCTTACATCCATGGAACAAAAGAAAATCGAACAGGAGCTTATCCTTCAAAACTGGGAAATACAAAAAACGTCGATGCATTCCGGGGAATTTTTGGGGATAAATGGACGGAAAGAACAGGTTTACAATAAGCTGGCACAGATCCAGGATTCCGGATTAGTTGTGACGGATACATTACACTGTATGATATCGGCGGCCCTTACCGGAACACCGTGTATTGCATTTAATAATCTTTCGGGAAAAGTCGAAAATGTATATAAATGGATAGAAAAAATGCCATATATCCAACTGTGCAACGAACGAACTGAATTTGAGGACAAGGTGCAGGCGCTGGATAAAAAATCAGAAATCTGTAACAACGTCCGATTTAAAGAGTATGAGGAACGATTGGAAAAAATTATCAGAGGAATGTGAATTGTGGATAAATTAAGACCTAAACGGTTTATTAATTGCTATGTGCCAACACAGGCATGTAACTTCAGATGTACGTATTGCTATATTGGACAAAAAAAAGTTTTTGACAATAAGATGTTTCATTGTATATATCTGATTGAAACTATGAAAAAAGCGACTTCCAAAGAACGGCTCGGAGGGATGTGTATTTTCAATTTGTGTGCCGGTGGAGAAACGTTACTGACACCGGATATATTGCCGGTGATCAGAATGCTGCTGGAAAATGGACATAATGTTTCAATTGTAACAAATGGGACGGTGACAGCATCATTTGAAAGGCTACTGGAGCTGCCGGAAGAGATAACAAGATTTTTATATATAAAATTTTCGTTCCATTTTCTTGAATTAAATAGAACAGGACAGCTTAATGTTTTTTTTAAAAATGTACATAGAATACAAAACGCTGGCATTTCATTTTCAATAGATATCACGCCATGTGATGAGCTGATTCCATATATCAGTCAGATAAAGGAGATTTTCGACAAAGAAATGAATGGTGCGATGCCGCACATTTCGGTTGCAAGAGATACCACCAGTACAGAGTTAAAGATTTTATCCAATATGGATAAAGAGGAATATCAAAAAGTATGGGGGCAATTTGATTCAGCGAAGTTTGACTATAAAATAAAGGAATTTCTGGTTCCGCACCGGGAATATTGTTTTGCGGGGAAATTGAGCTTTTCACTGGAACTTGCTACCGGAAACTGCAGAATATGCGATGGGGCGCCTGACCCGAAAAGCATGGATTTTTATAATTTGTACGAAAATCCGGAGGAAGAAATTCCCTTTGTGGAGATTGGATGCAACTGTCCTACAGCGCATTGCTATAATTGCCATGCGCTGCTGACATTGGGAACAATACCGGAGCTGGTCACGCCGACATATACGCAAATGTTAGACCGGACCGATAAAGATGGAAAGCATTGGCTTACAGAGGACCTGCGGGAATTTTATTCCTGTAAGCTGGGGGAGTAAAGGAACGCATACCATGGGCAGATTACATATTTCATTAGATGATGTAAAGGGAATTTTTAAAGTATTGGCAGAGGATTCCATGGATAGTATCTTTGAAACAAGAACATTGGCATTTTTAAATAAAATGCATGAATTATATGGAATGCAGATCGGTCTGTTCTGTACATATCAGGATGGAAATTTTTCCCTGGAAAAAGTATCTGAAAAATATGTAGATGAATTTAGAAGAAACCAGAACTGGCTAACATTCGGGTTTCATTGTTATGATGAAAATCTGACATATGATAGAGATAATTTAAATGATTTTCAAAGACATTTTGATAGATTCCAAAAACAGATCAGACGGATAACCGGACAAAAAAATACTGTTGATGCACTTAGACTGCATTCTTTTGGGGGCAGTCTGGAAAATTGCAGATTTCTCCGGGAAAAAGGCGTTAAAACATTATTTACAGCCGATGATGACCGTACAAGCTATTATCTTAATGGGATTCAAATGGAACAATTAAAAAAAATGGGATCGTATTATGATAAAAAGGAAGACTTAATGTTTATCCGTTCCTGCACCAGATTGGAGAAAAGTACCGATATTATTTCTGAGATAGAGAATTATAAAAACATATCGGATGGAATGATATCCGTTTTTACGCATGAATGGCAGATGGACAGGAACGATGTCAGGAAACAATTAGAAGCGTGTTGTCGTTGGGACGGTGAGATGAGTGATTAAAATATCTATAATAATACCAGTGTATAATAAAGAAAGATTTTTGGACAGATGCATTCAAAGCGTATTAGACAGCCCATTGAAAGAATTTGAAATAATATGCATCGAAGATGGATCTACCGATGGATCAAAAGAATTGTTACAGGAAATTAAAAAAGATAATAGCAGCATCACTGTATTTACAAATGAAAAAAACCGGGGGGCAGCATATTCACGGAACATAGGGATAACACATGCAAAGGGAAAATATATTATGTTCCTGGATGCAGACGATTATCTGGATACAAATGCGTTGGAAATATATTATGAAACAATGGAAAAGTCCCAGGCGCAGGGATGCTTTATCAGATTCCAGATCAGCAGCGATCACGCAAGCAATGAAACGGGGATCATACATGAATATAAAGATGTATACAGGGGTCTGGACTTATTAGACAGGTTTGTCAATAACAATGAAAATTTTTTATATGCCTGCAATGCAATCTGGCAAAGGGAATTTTTACTGGAAAACAAGATACAGTTTAAAAATACAAAAATTGGAGAAGGGGGTCTGCTCATTCTTGAGGGACTTTTAAAAGCAGAGCGGGTAGTATGCAGCAATTTTGCAGGATACCATTACATGATAAATCCCACTTCAACAAATAAGGGAAAAGACGCGTTTCAGGAATCAGCGATCGGTCAGCTAAAACAGCTTATATTTATGATAAAACACTTAAAGGCTGATACAGAAAACAGGGAAATTGCCAATTTTTTAGACTGGTATATCAAAAAAAATATTGGAGGAATTACGAATCTGCGTTTGGCTGAAAATCAATATACAGAAAAAGGATTTTCGAAACCGGAAGATATTGTACTGCTTTCATTAATCCAGGGGAATTATTTAGAGAGAAAACTACAAATTGAGGATAGGATAGAATCAATACTAAAACGAAAGAAAAAGGTATATCTATACGGAGCCGGGTATGAGACAGCTGCGGCGATTAGGTATTGCCACCGGATGGGTATAGAGATAGTAAAAATATTTGTAACATCGAAGGAGAATAATCCTGATAATATATATGGATTCCATGTATATGAATTTGATGAAAAATCAGTAGATGATTTTAGTGTTCCGTTTCTGATAACAGCACATAAAAAGCATCAGGGGGCAATTATACGGACACTAAGAAAAAAAGGCATATTGAACATAGCGGCCGCTGTTTAGCCGGAATATCAAGGAAGGGTCATGATGGGAATTTATCCATTGGTAATTAAGGAGACAGAAAAGATATTAATTGTCGCTCCGCATCCAGATGATGAGAGTATTGGCACAGGGGGGCTGCTTTCCCTGTATTCAAATCAGTGTGATGTAATCGTAATGACAGATGGTCGATATGGCAATACTGAAATTCCACCGGATCAGATGCGGGAAATCAGGAAGAAGGAATTTTGCCAGGCAATGAAAAAGGCGGGACCACACCAATATATATTATGTGATCTTGAAGACGGAAAGCTTATTTTACATGAAAAGTATTTCAGGGAAATTGATTTTTCCCGATATACATTTATTTTTTTGCCAAATCCAAAGGACAATCACAGTGACCACATGGCAGCATATTTATATACGGTCAATGAAATAAAAAGACGAAACATAAAAAATATAAAGGTGTTTCAATATGAAGTACATACGCCGCTGCCTGATGCTACATGTTACCTGGATATTAGTACGGTTATAGAAAAAAAACAGGAACTTGTCGCGTGCCACAGTTCGCAAATGAAAGTCCATCCATATGTACAGCAGGTGAGAATATTGGCGCAATACAGGGGATATCAGAATGAACAGCCAGATAAGTTTTTAGAGGTTTATACAGAGGTTAAACTGGAAGAAAGACAAATAACGGCAGGAACGGAATTTGAACTTTCAAAATATAAGCAATTTACAAGAGTGCTGCTGAAATGGATTGATATCCGGAATTCGGGGAAAAGTATAGCGGATTTCATGAAGGGAAATGGATACTGTAAGGCAGCTGTGTATGGATATGGACCAATAGGAAAGCTGTTATATGAGGAATTAAAAAAAGCAGGCTGTGATATTCCGTATATTGTTGATAAAAATCCAGCCTTGCAGGCAGAAAATATCCATATATATCATGATATGGAAAACTTAAAAAAAGTAGATGTCATTATCGTAACCGCAATGTCCCATTACGAGGACATCGCAAAAGAGATAAGGGATCATACCGATATAAATGTTGTATCACTGGAAAAAATTATAATGAGCTATGAATGAGGAAAATCTTATGAAAACATATATATATGGAGCTGGAAACATAGCGTTGCATATTATCGCAAAAATGAAAGAATATGAAGGAGAGATCACGGGCTTTATCGATTCATATAAGAAGGGAGAATATGAAGGATATCCGATCGTTCTATTAGAGGATGTGGAGAAAGACAGCAATGTGGTCATCTCTGTGCTCAATACGAACAGCATATTGGAAATATACCAAAAATTAAGACAGGCAGGAATCTCTAATATTTACTGGTTCTATGATGCAACCCAAAAAGATATAAAGTATGATAATGCTGGATTTCTTGGAAAGGAATGTCTTAATCTGAGCGGTTGGGGAGATGTTGTGATGCCTCATATTGAACTGCACATTTCAGATAAGTGCAATTTGAATTGCAAAGGATGTACACATTTTTCCCCATTGTTTGAAGATGTAGGAGCAGTGTTGGAAAAAAAGATGGCGGACATAAGACAGCTGAAAAAAATGTTTTCAGATATATTCAGAATCGATATCTTGGGCGGCGAACCATTGCTTAATCCGCAATTAAAGGAATATGTTGTAGAACTCCGAAGAGAGCTTCCGAATACATTTATTCAAATATATACAAATGGATTACTGATTCCGAAACTGGGAAAGGATGTACTGCAGGCGATCCACGACTATAATATTGGAGTGTCGGTATCGGAGTATTATCCAACACATCAGATGATCGATAGGATTACGAAGTGCCTGAACCAATATGGTATAAGATACAGAATTGCGGAATACGATGGGAAGCAGCTGTTCAACAAGCCGATATCAATAAGTGAAAACAGTAAATATCCTAAAAAATGTATTTCGAACGGCTGTATAACAATCAATGATGGACTTATCGCACGATGCCCGACCCTGATGTATATTAGCAGGTTTAATGAATATTTTGATCAGAAGCTGCCTACGGATGGCATTTATCGGATCAGTGATTATAACAATGGGAAAGAACTGTTAGATGATATGAAGAGGGAAGTCCCTTTATGCAAGCATTGTATCGAGTGTGACATGGAATGGTCCGTATGCGGATCACAAAAACAAATGAAAGATTTTGCTGTAGAAGATTAGGTGAAAAATGCAGAAAATATTTATATTTGGAAGAGGTCAATATTTTAGAGAGAAATATATAACGTTTAAAACAAAATATAATATTTGCGGATTTATAGATAATGCGGTCGGGAGCGAGGAAGAGGACGGATTTTTACATATTCCTGTCTATAATCCGTTAAGGTTAAAGGAGCTTCCGCAATATGACATATATTGTGTTTCAGCTGATTTTATATCGATGTGGCGTCAGCTAAAAAGCCTGGGGATCAGTGAGCATCGGATAAAATTTGGGGCAATGATAGAACCGATGCAGGAGGGGATAGAAAAAGCGGCATTTTCCAATGGGGAAATATTATCCGCAAAAAATGGAAAGCTGTTATATTCATCACAGAAATATAAAAATGTGAGTATATCTTCGATGGAGGATATCAAGGAAATTGTCAGGGAATCTGTAAAAAATAAAAATCATGATATCGCAAAAATACAGGCGCTGTCGACAAAGCCGGTCAGTAAAGTATTTGGAAGCGAAAGAGGAAAAGCAGTAGACCGCTATTATATAGAAAAATTCTTGAGCAGCAAATCGAATGTAATACGTGGAACAGTGCTGGAAATTGCAAATGACCAATATACTAAAAAATTCGGCGGAAATAATGTCGAAAGATCGATCGTAAGCCATGTGAAAGGCTGGGGGAAGAATAGTATACTATGCAATTTTGAGACAGGTGATGGAGTGATCGAAAATTCGGTGGATTGTGTCATATGTACACAGACATTGCAGTATATTTTTGATCTTCGCAGCGCAATAAAAAATATATATAAAATGTTAAAAGCCGGGGGGACTGCATTGATCACAGTCCCTGGGATCAAACCCTTATGTGAATATGATAATGATAATTGGGGAGAATATTGGAGCTTTACACCTAAATCCATAGAGAAATTATGCAGGACCGTCTGTGACGGGGAACATTTTGAGCTGGAACAATTTGGCAATGTAAAAACGGCGACAGCGTATCTATATGGATTATGCGTTGAGGATATGCAGGAAGAAGATTTTACAGAAAAGGATTTACAATATCCTTTTATCATATGTGCTAAAATTAGTAAGGAATGAGGCGACACTGGGAATGCCGAAGGTAAGTATATTGATGCCGGCTTATAATGCTGAGAGATACATAGGAACAGCTATTGAAAGCGTGCTTTCCCAGTCATACGATGACTGGGAACTGATAATAGTTGACGATGCGTCTGATGATAATACAGGAGCTATTTGTGAGCGGTATGCATCAAAAGATAAGCGGATAAAGACTTTACGTCATACGGAAAACAAGGGGATCTCCATTGGGAAAAATGAAGCGTTAAGGCATGCTTCAGGAGACTATATTGCTTTTTGTGATGATGACGATATTATGGCATCTAAGACATTAGAAGATAATTTATATTTAGTAGAAGAAAATAATGCGCAAATTGCAAGATGGTCATATAAAACTGTTAAAATTAGCAGTGAAAATGTTGTGATAGGCGAGATACCAAGAATATGCAGAAACAATATATACCATAATCGGGAGGAAATTTTCCGCGATTATGAAAATGTACATGAGGTGTTAAGCTGCGACTGGACAGGATTGTACGATAGAAAATTTTTAAACAGGCATAATATAAAATTTAATGAAAAATACAGGTATGGAGGAGAAGATACGGAATTTAATATTTTAACATTGCAATATGTTGAAAGAATGGTCATGAGTTCCGAAATATATTATGCATGGCATTTAAGGAAAAATCACAGTACAACGGCAAAAAGAAACATTAATTTTTGTTATAGCATGATAGAGGTGGCAAAAAAAGAACATGATCTGCTGGAAAAAAACTGTGAGGATTTTGAGAAATTATGGGCGTCATACGGATCATTCTATAAAAATCTAATATTAGATTATGCGGAAAAATTACCGGAAAGTGACAGAACAATTATAGAACAGATCATGAGAAAAAACGGCTGGTGATCGCTGTATTCAGCAGGCGCACAGACCTGCGGAACAGCTGTTCCAAATATTACATGGCAGGTCATCAACCGGAAAAAAGACAGAATAAAGAAGGGAAATACAACATGCAGTTTGAATTAACAGCCTCGATGATGTGCGCGGATTACGGGAATCTTGCGCAGGAAGTAAAATCCCTGGAAGAAAGCGGGATCGATTCTTTCCATATCGATATTATGGATGGAAGGTATGTCTCCAATTTTGCCATGTCGTTAAACGATATGCGCTATATTGCTGGAGCGACAGAAAAGCCGCTGGATGTGCATCTGATGATCGAACATCCAAACAATCTGATTCATTTATTTTTAAAAAATTTAAGAAAAGGTGACACGGTGTATATCCACCCGGAGGCAGAGTATCATCCGTCAACCACATTACAGAAGATCATTGACGCAGGGATGGTACCGGGGATTGCAATCAATCCGGGGACATCGGTGGAGACGGTGCTTGAAATGCTCCGGATTGTCAAAAAGGTACTTGTAATGTCGGTCAATCCCGGAAATGCCGGGCAGATGTATCTGCCTTATGTGGGGAAAAAGATCACGAAGCTCCTGGCATTAAAGGAAGACATGGATTTTGAAATGTACTGGGACGGCGCGTGCAGTGCCGAGCGTATCCTGGAATTTGCTCCAAAGGGCATGAAAGGGTTTGTACTTGGAACAACGCTGCTGTTTGGGAAGGACAGGCCTTACGGGGAAATCCTGAAGGATATCAGGAATTTGAGGCTATGAACACAGCACTGATCTTATCCGGCGGAGTCGGCAGCAGGCTCGGCGGGGATATGCCAAAGCAGTATATAGAAGTGGGAGGACGGATCCTTCTGTCGTATTGTCTGGAGCGGCTGTCGCGGCATCCGTTGGTGGACGCGGTCCAGATCGTGGCGCAGGAAGAATGGCAGGGGACGATCCGCAGCTGTCTGAAGCGGTATGATATAAATAAAAAATTCAGGGGCTTTTCAAATCCGGGGGAAAACCGCCAGCTCTCCATTTACAATGGCCTTCGGGACATTTTAACCTATGCGGCGGGGACGGATGATACCGTGCTGGTCCATGATGGGGCGCGTCCGTGCTTGCCAGGGGCATTGATCACGGAATGCGTCAATGCTCTGGAGAGACATGACGGAGTGATTCCGGTCCTTCCGATGAAGGATACCGTTTATGTAAGCAGTGACGGAAAACATGTGTCATCCCTGCTAAACAGGGGGGAGATTTTTGCCGGACAGGCGCCGGAGCTGTTTGTACTGGGGAAATACTATGAGGCCAATGAGCGGCTTCTCCCCCACAGGATTTTCCAGATCAACGGTTCAACGGAGGCGGCGGTCCTTGGTGGGATGGACATTGTGATGATACCGGGTGATGAGGGAAATTATAAAATTACGACCAGGGCAGACCTGGAACGTTTCAGGGAATTTATTTCGCAAAAAGAGGATACGATGGGAGAAATTTCAAAATGAAGGCATGGGTGCTTGAAGATATCGGGAAGATCCAATATAAAGAGGTGTCAAAGCCACTGCCCGGGGAGCATGAGGTTTTAGTGGAAGTGAAGGCGGCGGGAATCTGCGGCTCGGACATTCCACGGATCTATCAGACCGGCGCGCACCGGATGCCGCTGATCCCGGGACATGAATTTGCGGGCCGGGTAGTGCAGACCGGCGAAAATACGGATGCAAAATGGCAGAATAAACGAGTCGGCATTTTTCCGTTAATTCCCTGCCGCAGCTGTATCGCATGCAGGAAAGGACAGTATGAGCTATGCAGAAATTACAGCTACCTTGGTTCCAGACAGGATGGGGGATTTGCGGAGTATGTGGCAGTGCCGGAGAGCAATCTGATCGAACTGCCGGAAACTGTTTCATATGAGGAGGCAGCGATGCTGGAACCAATGGCAGTGGCATGCCACGCACTGCGGCGTGTGGGTGCATCATACCAGGATACGGTTGCCGTGTGCGGACTGGGGACGATCGGAATGCTGATCGTCATGCTTTTATTGGAACGGAATGTGAAGGATCTCCTTGTAATTGGAAACAAGGAATTCCAAAAACAAATGATTTTAAAGCTTGGCATCAAAGAAGAACAGTTTTGTGACATCAGGTCGGAAAATGTGGATGCATGGCTGGATAAAAAGACCGGAGGAACCGGGGTAGATGTTTTTTTTGAATGTGTTGGTAAAAATGAAACCTTTTCACTGGCAATTGAGCATGGGGCGCCGGGCGGAAAGGTTTGTCTGGTTGGAAACCCATATTCGGACATGCTGCTTGATAAGCAGGTTTACTGGAAGATTTTAAGAAATCAGCTGACCGTAACTGGAACATGGAATTCTTCTTTTACAAGGGAAGTGACAGATGACTGGCATATGGCAGTGTATCTGCTAAAAGAAAAAAAGATTGTTCCTTCACAGCTTATTTCCCATCGGTATAAGCTGGAAGGATTAGACCGGGGATTTAAGATCATGGGGAACAGATCAGAGGATCATATGAAGATCATGGCGGTTACGTAACAGCAGCTAACAGGAAAATGAATGGTATACAAGAGGCAGGGCAGATGAAAGAAATTTCAATGGATTTTTTCAGAGATGAAGTGAGAAACGGATTTTTTATTCCCACAGTGATAAAACAGGCATGGGCGGCGCAGTTACAGGTGTTGGATGTGATCGATACCATCTGCAGAAAGCATGGCATCACGTATTTTGCAGACTGGGGAACGATCCTTGGAACTGTGCGCCACGGCGGATATGTGCCGTGGGATGATGATCTGGATATCTGCATGAAACGGGAGGATTACGTCCGGTTTAAAGAAGTGGCCAGGACAGAACTGCCGGAACATTTTTGCATTCATGATTATGAACATAAGGAAGACCACTGGGAGTTTTTAGCCCGTGTTGTTAATCATGAACATATATGCTATGATCTGGATCATCTGAAAGAGTTTCATAATTTCCCGTATCTGACAGCAATTGATATTTTTGTGCTGGATTATCTGTATAAAGATGAGCAGAAGGAAAAGCAGCGATGTGAGGAAGTGAAATACATTATCGCATTTGCGGACATGATTGTTGGGGGAAATGTTACACCGGCAGTCAAGGAGAAAAATTTAAAAAAGCTGGAACAAAAATATCATAAGAATTTTAACAGGAGACTGGATGCTCGTCATATGGGGATCGAATTGTACCGTCTGGCAGAGGAACAGATGGCCCGTGTGCCGCAAGAGCAGTCTGACAGGATGGCGCAGATATTCCCATGGGGGCTGTTGGGAAAACGTGGAGAGGATAAAAAATATTACGGGAAATTTGTAAGACTTCCATTTGAAAATACGACGATGCCGGTGCCTGCCGACTATCACGAAATTTTGAGCCATAAATATTATGATTATTTTAAGATCCATAAAGTGTGGGGGGGACATGATTATCCGTATTTTGAAGCACAGCGCAAAAGTTTGCAGGCGGTTGCTGATTTTAAACTGCCGGAATTTACATTTGACAGGGCAATGCTGCGCCAGAATATTAGTCTGACAAAAAGTGACCACACGATGCAGAACACCGCTGCCGATGCGCTGCAGACGATCCAGGAATTGCATAATGCATTTATTGAGGGAATGCAGGGGAAAGCAGGCAGCGGATTAGTGGCAGATGATATAGAGCATATGCTTAATATACTGGCACAGTGCCAGGACATTGTGATCGATCTGGGCAATTATATTGAGCAGATGAAAGGAGAACATCATCCGTCAGCAAAGAAATGTGTTGTGGTATTGGAAGCGTATTGTGAAAAGCTTTTTCATGTATATAACGCACTGTCCGGTGGAGCAGAGAACAAAAACTTATGTGAAGAATTGAAGCAGGCATTTGTTCAGATGAAACAGACGGTTGAAAAGGAGATCATCCATAAAAAACTGGTTGCCTTTTTACCGGATGATCCTAAACGGTGGAAAGAAATGCAGAAGATGTATGACCATTATAAACAGCAGGAAAATACAGAGGTCTGCGTGACACCGCTGCCATTGTTTACGAAAGATCCATATGGAGAGATCACGGCACAGAAAGAGGGAAATGACAGAAATGATAAGAGAGAGGAATATCCGGATCATTTAAATGTTATACCATGGACGGCTATCCAGATGCAGTTTTATGAATTTGCGGCCATTGTGATCCAGAATCCATATGATGGGGAGAATCCATATCTGACGATTCCACCGGCATATTACGCAAAACGGCTTCAACAGTACACAAACTGCCTTATCTATATGATGCCCCAGGGGGTTAATGACTTTACGGAAGATGATATTACAGATGTATATGGGTTGAAGTACAGCCTGACTATGCCGGGGGCCATGTATGCTGACAAGATTTTAATAGAGTCTTCTGCTATGAAGGAGCTGTTTGCAGATCACCTGACTGCATTTGCAGGTGAAGATACAAGAGCAGTCTGGAATGAAAAAATAGAGCCGGTCTGCGCATTTTTGGGTGTGGAAAATTGTCAGGAAACTCCAGAGAACAGAAGCGGGCAGAAAAAAACACTTCTTTATTGCATTGGTGAAAATGAATTTTTTGAGAATACGGCTGCTGCACTTGATAAAGTGAAAGAACGGCTTGAGGTCATGGCGCAGTATCCGGATCGTCTGAAAGTGGCAGTATGCCTGTACCCATATGATATTGCAATGTGGGAGATCATTTCTGCGGCAGAAAAGGGTGAAGTGATCCAGGTATTAAAAAAATATTGTCATAGTAAGCATATAGAATTTTTGGAAACAGCTGATATCCATATGGATGATATGACTGCCTATTATGGCAGCCCGTCCCCGCTTATCTGCCGGTTCGTAGAACAACATAAACCGGCGATGGTGTCTGAATGTGGCTGTGACGTTACACAATGAAAATGAACTGCCCGTGTCCAGTAACTATAGTGTAAGCATATGCTAAATCCCGCAGTTATATCAGATATGCATGAATTGCATAGTATATGAAACAGATTTTCATTGATTTTCAGAAATAATGAGACTATAATGAGCATTAAATTAGTTACAGCGGTCAAAAATAGTAAGGCATTTTAGGTTTTAGACAGAAAGATTCCGAGAAAATCTGAGTAAAAGAAACGGAGGATATAAGATCATGGAAAAGAAAAATCTTGACTGGGCAAATATTGGTTTTGCATATATGCCAACTGATATGCGTTATGTATCAAATTATAAAGATGGAGCATGGGACGAGGGAACTCTGACCGCTGATTCCAATGTTACGATTAATGAGTGTGCAGGTATCTTACAGTACTGCCAGGAATGCTTCGAGGGCTTAAAGGCCTATACAACAGAAGATGGAAGCATCGTTACCTTCCGTCCTGATATGAATGCAGAACGTATGATGACTTCTGCCGAGAGACTGGAAATGCCAGTATTCCCTAAGGAAAAATTCTTAGATGCATTGGATCAGGTTGTTAAGGCAAATGCAGCGTGGGTTCCGCCTTACGGAAGCGGCGCAACCTTATACATCCGTCCATATATGTTTGCTTCAGGTCCTGTTATCGGTGTTAAGCCATCCCATGAATATCAGTTCAGAATGTTTGTTACACCAGTTGGACCATACTTCAAGGGCGGCGCTAAGCCGATCACTATCTGTGTCAGCGACTTTGACCGTGCAGCACCTCACGGAACAGGCCATGTAAAAGCTGGTCTGAACTACGCAATGAGCCTTCATGCACATGAAGTAGCACATGCAAATGGATTTGATGAGAACATGTTCCTGGATCCGGCAACCAGAACTTATGTAGAGGAGACCGGCGGTGCAAACTTCCTGTTTGTAACAAAGGATGGCGAGGTTGTTACTCCTAAGTCTGATTCTATCCTTCCTTCTATTACAAGACGTTCTCTGGTATACGTTGCAGAGCATTATCTTGGTTTAAAGGTTACTCAGAGACCGGTTAAACTGTCTGAGTTAGGTGACTTCGCTGAGTGCGGACTTTGCGGTACTGCAGCAGTTATCTCCCCTGTTGGCAAGGTAGTAGACCACGGCAAAGAAATCTGTTTCCCAAGCGGCATGGACGAAATGGGACCAGTGATCAAGAAGCTGTATGATACTTTAACCGGTATCCAGATGGGACGTATTGAAGCTCCGGAAGGCTGGATCAGAAAGATCTGCTGATAGATATTAAACAGACAGACATAGATATCATATCTCCCGGATATATTGTTGTAACAGTATATCCGGGAGATATTTTGTGAAAGAAGTAAAGGATTTATTATGTAAAGTCTGCATCTGGATGACAGTATTTTCCCTGCTCTTATCCGGCTGCAGCATTCTGGACAAAAAAGAGGAGAAAGTACGTGATCTGGAGATCATGCCTGTTTCGGACAGTGAACTTCCACAGGAATTACAGACGCTGATCGCCCAGAAAACATCAGCTCCCTTTAAAATGACTTATTCTACAGATGAAAATCTGTACATAGCTGTTGGATATGGGCCACAGGAAGGCGGCGGATACAGCATCAGTGTTAATGAACTGTATCTGACGGGGAATTCCATTGTTATTGATACAGAGTTAAAAGGACCGGAAACAGGAGAAAATACAGGAACAGAAAGCTCCAGCCCTTATATTGTGGTAAAAACAGAACTTTTGGAACTGCCGGTTGTGTTCCGGTAAAAATGTTACAGTTCAGCCATGACTGTAACTAAAAGGTAACTAAAAAAGCAGAAATTGGTGTGAACACTCTTTTCTGGAAATTGTTCATATGCTATACTGGTACATCATTTTCGAAACGATGTACTAATCCATCATTTTCAGAAGGGAGCAGTATTATGATATTTAAAGATATTTGGCTGGACATTAAGGCAGTACAGGAACGGGATCCGGCGGCCAGAAGCGCTCTGGAAGTTTTGCTTTTGTATCAGGGGATCCATGCACTGATCTGGCACCGGTTTGCACACTGGTTTTATAAGCATAAGATGTTTTTTATAGCCAGACTGATCTCACAGATCGCCAGATTTTTCACCCTGATCGAGATCCATCCGGGAGCACAGTTAGGCCATGGCATTCTTATTGATCATGGTTCGGGTGTAGTCATTGGTGAAACAGCGGTGGTTGGCGATAACTGTACCATTTATCAGGGTGTCACTCTGGGTGGTGTAGGAACCCAGAAGGGCAAGCGTCATCCTACTCTTGGAAACAACGTAATGGTTGGTGCCGGAGCCAAGATATTAGGTGCATTTGAAGTGGGTGACAACTGTTCCATTGCTGCCAACGCAGTGCTTTTAAAACCGCTGGAAGACAATGTAACAGCTGTTGGTATCCCGGCAAGACCGATTAAAAAGGACGGAGTGACCATTCCAAGACGGAAAGAGACTATGACTTTGGAAGAATATGAGCAGATGAAAGAGCGTATGTCCCAGATGGAAGAAGAAATCCGTCAGTTAAAGGAAAAACTGGAGAAACAGTAAAAGGTTCAGGAAATATATTTAAGTATAAAACACCTGTTGTCCGCATAGACTTTCGTAAAAGACTATGAAAACGGCAGGTGTTTTTTATGGAATTAATAAAGAAACAGATACATATGAACCAGTGGAAAGGAAATGCAGTGACCCAGATCACTCTGGATGAAGATTTTATCGTTCCGGACACATTAGAGGATATGGATCAAGTTATTTTAGATAATGCAAGGATCCTTGGGGAAAATGGGAGAATCCAGGATGAGAAAATGACCATAAAAGGAAAAATGGAATTTGCGGTCCTTTACAGGAAGGAAAATGGCGGTCTGGAGACTTTAGGAGGTAATATTCCTTTTGAAGAAATGGTAAATGTACCCGGTCTTAAGGAGGGGGATGATGTAACAACAAGCTGGATCCTGGAGGATATGAAGGCAGAAATGATCAATTCCAGGAAGCTGGGAGTCCAGGCAGTTATTACAGTGGAGATACGGGCAGAAGGAGAGGAAAATGCATATGCAGCTTCTGATGTGAAAATGTCCGGGACAGAAGGCGGCATGATACCGGAAAAAGATGTGCCGGAAGTAAGGACTGGGATCATCTCACCGGTGGTGCTGGCATTACACAGGAAAGATACCTACCGTATCCGGGAGAATACAGCTGTTACAGGAGGAAGACCGGATATTGCCAGGCTTTTATGGAAGGAGATCCATATTGGAAATCAGACGGTAAAGCCTTTAGAGGGACGTCTGTATCTGGAAGGCCAGTTAAATGTATTTGTTATTTATGAAACAGAGGAAGAAAACATGCCGGTACAGTGGATGGAAGAGGTGCTGCCATTTTCCGGGGATATAGAGATATCCCAGGCCCATGAAGGCCAGATCCCACAGGTATCTGTGAGGCTGTCTCACGGGGAAATAGAAGTAAAGCCGGATGCAGAGGGACAGATGCGGGAGCTGGACGTGGATGTGGTACTGGAACTGGATATCAGGTTATACGAAGAAAAAGAGGAAACCCTGATCCGGGATATGTATTCCAACAGCAGTAAATTGATCCCGGAGACAAAAAAACTTCAATACGAGCGGCTGATCGCCAAAAATGTATGCAAACCCCGGATCGTGGAGAAAATACATCTGGGGCAGTCAGAACGCATTTTACAGATCTGCCATACCCAGGGAAGCATCCAGCTGGATGAGGCAGAGCCTCAGGAAAACAGTCTGCTGATAGAGGGGGTATTAGATGTGACCATTCTTTATCTTACCAGTGATGATAAAGCACCGGTCCGCTCTGTTTCCCGCCAGATCCCCTTTAAATGCAGTGCCCAGGCATCTGGTATTACAAAAAACAGTGTGTATCAGCTGGATACAGCCTTAGAGCAGCTGGCAGCACTTATGACCGGGAATGATACTGTGGAGATCAGGGCAGCTGCAGCCCTTGATTTTATGATATTAGAACCTGTAACGGAAACTGTGATCACAGGAGTAAAAGAAGAACCGCTGGATCTAAAGGCACTGCAGGCACTTCCCGGCATAGCTGGATACATTGTACAGGAAGGTGACTCACTGTGGGATATTGCAAAAAAATTCCATACCACTATGGGAAATATCATTACCACCAATGAACTTCCGGGAGAGCAGATCAAGGCGGGCCAGAGACTGCTTCTGGTAAAAGAGGTGGGAGTGTAGAAGGACTTTCTGGAGTTATGAAGAAAAAAAGTAATGTAAGATAAATGAAATATGTGCTATCATAGTATCTGCAAACGAAAAAAGAAATGAGGTACGAAATGAATTTGAATTTTAAGCCTGTAGAGGCTGAAGATATGTCCAGGCTGCACCCTTTTTATGGTCTCAGGCCCAATAGGACCTGTGACAGCGTATTCCTGGACTCTTTTTTATGGAAAGATTACTATAAGGTAAAATGTGCGGTCAGCGAAGACCGGGCTGCTTTATGGCTTATGGAAAAAGATGGCATTCTTTCAAGTGCCATGCCGCTTTGCAAAGAGGAAGATCTTCCGCATTTCTTCTATCAGATGGTAGATTATTTTGACAATGTACTCCATAAACCTTTCTATATTTCTCTGGCTGACGCAGAAGCTGTAGAATATCTGGATCTGGATCCGGAAAAGTTTGAAGTAACAGAATTAGATGACTTAAAAGATTATCTTTACGATGGAAATGCCATGCGTACACTGGCAGGAAAGAAGCTCCACAAGAAGAAAAACCGTTTAAACGGCTTCTTAAAAACCTACGAAGGCAGATATGAATACCGCAGGATCTGCTGTTCTGACCGTCAGGAAGTGTGGCAGTTTATGGAAAAATGGAGACAGCAGAAAGTAGAGTCTTATGAAAATGAGATTTCCCTGGATTACGAAGTAGCCGGTATCCATGATATTTTAAAAAACTGCTCTGCCTTTAATGTGCCAATGGCCGGTGTTTATATTGACGGGGAATTAAAGGCATTTACAGTGGGAAGCTTAAATGAGCGGGAAAATATGGCAGTGATCCATATTGAAAAGGCGGATCCTGAGATCAATGGCCTGTATCAGTTCATCAACCAGCAGTTCTTAGTCCATGAATTTCCGAATGTGGCGTTAGTAAACAGAGAAGATGATGTAGGCATGCCGGGACTGCGCAAAGCGAAGATGAGCTATTATCCGGTGGATTTTGCAAGAAAATACTCCGTTAAGAAGAAATATTGAGTTTACAGAAATTAAGATAAATTCGTTACAGTTCAGTCATTACATCTTCTTGTTTCCATATTCATGAAAACAAGAAGCTTGGTGGTTCAAGCATATGCTGATTTGGAAGAAAAAGTGCTTATGCAAGCAAGCTTGCAACACACTTTCTCATTCAAACCAGCGCATGGCTGAACTGTAACATAAATTCCATTCAATAAGGCTGCTGTACTGGGCAGAAAGAGGTGGATGTGGTACGATATTTAGATAAAAGTGAATACGGAAAATGCAGACTCTTATGGGAAGAAGCATTTCCGGAAGATTCAAAAAGCTTTGCAGATTATTATTTTTCTGAAAAACTCCCAGGCAGTAAAGTGCTTGCCATAGAAGGAGAGGAAGGGAAGCTTTTGACCATGGCTCATTTAAATCCATATATGATCTCTGTAAATGGAAAAAAATGGGAACTGCCTTATATTGTAGGCGTGGCCACGGCTGCAGACCAGCGTCATAAAGGCTATATGCGCCAGGTCCTTTATAAAATGCTTCGGGATTTAAATCAGGAGAAAAAGCCTTTCTGTTTCCTGATGCCTGCCGCAGAGACGATCTACCGCCCTTTCCAGTTTGCCTTTATCTATGACCAGCCGGTGTGGAAACCAGAGGACGAACCGGAAAAAGATCTGGAAAAGTGCCCTGTGGATCTGGCAAAAAAGGCAGAAACAGCAGCTCACTGGATGAATGATTGGCTTGAGAAGCATTATGAAGTTTATGCAGTAAGAGATAAGGCTTATATGGAGCTTCTTAAAAAAGAGCTTGAAAGCGAAGCAGGAGAAGTGACCGGCTGGTATGAAAAAGACGGAAAACTTCATGCATTGGAAGCCTGGTGGGGACTTGGAAAGAGAGAAGAGCGGTTTTATTACACCTTATCTGAAATCGAACCGTCAGATACGCACCCGGCGATCATGGCCCGGATCACAGATATAAAAGCACTACTGGAGGTCATCGGTTTAAATGAGAATGCGCCGGAAGACAGATTTCAGGCGGTTCTTTCCATAAAGGATCCCATTATACCGGAAAATGAAGGCCGCTGGCTGTGGAAACTGGAAAAAAATGGAGGTACACTGGAGCGGATGATTGGACTGGGGCTGCAGACAGAAGCAGAAGGCAGCGAACAGGCGATTTTGTCTTCAAGTGAGGTGTTGGAGATCAACATTGATGAGCTTGCACAGTGGATCTTTGGGTATAGGCCCTTAGAAGAGATATCAGGTGTTGCACCACCGTTCTGGACAGAGTATGTGAGGACGTTGCGAGGAGTATTTCTGGATGAAGTAGTGTAAATTTCTCGCAAAATCAAGTACAAAAAGATTCCGAGAGTACATTACATTTTATAGGAGGAAACGCATATGGATGAAAAATGGCAGCAGTTAAAAGACTGGATCAATGAAAGCGACAACATTGTATTCTTTGGCGGAGCTGGTGTCTCCACGGAAAGCGGCATACCGGATTTTCGCAGTGTAGACGGGCTGTATAACCAGAAATATAAATATCCGCCGGAACGGATCATCAGCCACAGCTTTTACATACAGAATCCGGAAGAATTTTACCGCTTCTATAAAGACCGCATGCTGTTTCCTGATGCAAAACCGAATGCAGCCCATAAAGCTCTTGCAAAACTGGAACAGGAAGGAAAATTAAAGGCTGTGATTACCCAGAACATTGACGGTCTTCACCAGATGGCAGGAAGCAAAGAAGTGCTGGAGCTTCATGGTTCTGTACACAGAAATTACTGCACCCGCTGCGGCCAGTTTTATGATCTGGACTATGTAAGAAACAGTGAAGGCGTTCCCACCTGCTCTTGTGGCGGCCGCATCAAACCGGATGTAGTCCTTTATGAAGAAGGACTGGATGACCGTACGATCCGGAAATCTATTGACTATATCCGCAATGCAGACATGCTGATCATTGGCGGCACTTCCCTTGTAGTTTATCCGGCAGCAGGTCTTATTGACTATTACAGAGGCAGTAAACTGGTTCTGATCAATAAAAGCGTAACTTCCAGAGATTCCCAGGCAGATCTGGTGATCTCTGACAGCATCGGAAAGGTGCTGGGAGCAGTTGTGGAATAATAGATATTTTGGTACAGACAGGAGAAAAAGAATATGCCTGAAGAACGTTTAAACTATGAAGTAGGAGATATCGTAAAATTAAAAAAGCCCCACCCGTGTGGAAGCAGTGAGTGGGAGATCTTAAGAGTAGGAGCGGATTTTCGCTTAAAATGCACCGGCTGCGGGCACCAGATCATGGTAGCCCGCAGACTGGTGGAGAAGAATACAAAAGGGTTAAAGAAAAAAGATGGGATCACCGGTTGATATAGCGCCATAAAGTGGTACGGCTGATCCCCAGCTTCTTTGCTGCAGCTGTCTGGTTTCCATTGCAGCTGTTTAAAATATGCTGGACAATGTCCTGATTGATGCGGTCAAGAGGCTGTTCTAAGTTTAGGGAAAAGTCTTCTTTTTCAGGAAGCGCTTTGGAATGTGTTATCATATGCGCTTCATGGTCATCCGGGAAAAAGGCGGACTCTTCTTTTAATATTTTTTCAATTGTATCACGGGATATATAGGCAGTGCTGGTTTCCAGTACTGCTTTTTTTAATATACGTTTAAACTGGGTGCGGTTACATGGATAGTCATATTCTATAAGAAGCTTTGCGGCCCCGTCTTCCAGTCCTACCACCTGGCGGCCCAGATTCTGGTTCAATGTATCAATATAAAGGGCGGCTGAAGGAACAATGTCATTTTTCTGCTCCCGTAAAGGCTTGATAGGAAGAGGCACACACCCCAGCATATTGGTATACTCCAATGCAGCATGGGGCATATGACCGTCCTTTGCCTGGGTACAGGAAAAGATCAGACGGTTGCGGATGTGCAGGTTGGTGTCCAGTATGATGGATAACAGCTGTTTCTGCCGCTGATGGGACAAAACGCCCAGATTGGAGATGTAAATGGTATTTCCGTTGTCTGTAAAAGGAGAGTTGTAATGATTGATCAGAAAATTCCAGGTTTTATCATTTAACATGGAACAGTTTACAACGTAAAGCGGTTCATCATTAAACTGGCTCTTTGCATAGTGGAGATAAGCTACACGGTCTTTGCCTGTACCGATCTCTCCGGTGATCATAAGAGGGACTGAAGAAGAACCTGACTGATCCATGGCAGCGGCAGCACTGCGGGATAGTTCTGTATTGCTGTAAAAGCTTTCAATAAAGCTTTGTAATGCCTGTTCTTTATCCATAATGGTAATGCCGTATTTAGAGTGGCTTAAAGGAATCTTGGATAACATGATGCGGAAGATGATATAAGGGAAATCCCCTTCCTCAGCCAGGCTGGAGCGGACGGAATACAGCTGGTTTCCCAGTGTGATAAAGAAAGAACGCCTGGAGGAAGTGCGGCATTTTCCAAGCTCTTTTTGCAGGCTCTGGATAAATTCCTCCTCTTTTTCATCATTGACTGTGGAATAATGGCAACGGCCTTCCAGATCCAGGATCAGATACTGGTTGGAGCTGCTGCGGATCAGGGACTGCATCATGGCATTGGAATTGCACAGCTTCTGGTACTGCTGCCAGGTGCCAATAGCATTTTCAATGGCCTGTTTTACACTTTCTGCACTGGAAGTAAGAAGGATAGGTGTAAGTCCGATCATTTTTGCATGGTCATAAGGGATCATATCGCAGACTACAGTTTTATAGCCCTGTTCCTTCATACGGTCCAGAAGATCGCCGGAGCCTTTCCAGTTATCTACGGAGAAGGAGAAAATATCTACATGGATCTGGAGAAGATCGCAGAGGTTTTTTGCGATGACAGTCAGGGACTGGAAGCCTAAAAGGGCAAATTTGGTCCCGGTATTCTGGGCCATTTTAATACAGCGCAGTACATCATAATAGCCAATACCAATATCGATGACCGGGATATGTACAGACTGGGAGATCATCTTGGCTGTGTTTGCACGGGAGATGATAACGTCATAATGTTCGCTGTAGCGTTTTGCAAGGGCAAGTCCCTGTTCCATGCTTCCTGCATAGGCGGTAAACTCAATCTCAGGGTACTGCAGGGCACATTGTTTCATAAGAGTAGCAAGTCCTTTATAGGGGGCAATTCCCAGTATACGGATTTTTTTTATCATTTAGGGCACCTCACATTTATAAATGTTACAAATTTAAACATATTATACAACAAATTCATTGAAATAGAAAGACAAAACCGTGTAGAATATAAAACGAACGAGAAATAAATCTAAAAAAAATATGAACTCTCACAAAAGTGTTTCAAAAATGAACAATTAGAAAGGCGGTGAAATGGTTGGAAGAAAGATACCTGATCATTGCAGATGATTTTACCGGAGCTAATGATACCGGCGTCCAGCTGCGCAGAAGAGGTTTTCCAACAGAAGTGCTGTTTTGCGGAAAGCCGATGGGTGCAGACAGATCTATTGTCATTGATACAGAGTCCAGAACGGTTCATCCTGATCATGCATATGAGATAGTGTCCCATGCACTGGAAGATGTGGATTTTGGCAGCTTCCGCTATGTGATCAAAAAAGTTGATTCCACCATGAGAGGAAATATTGCAGCAGAAATCAAGGCAGTAGATGAACATTTCAAACCGGAATTAATGATCTTTGCACCGGCTCTTCCGGATTTAAAGAGAACGACTGTAGACGGGGTGCAGTGTTTAAACGGCGTAGAGATCTGCCGCACGGAGCTTGCCAGCGATCCTAAGAACCCGGTAGTAGAAGATGATCTGGTAAGGATGCTGGGAAGATATTATGAAGAAAAGGTCATTTTAAAAAGACTCCCGGATGTGAGAAGCGATGATCTTGATTTTACAGAAGGCCGCATTTATGTATGCGATGCAGATTGCAATGATGATTTAAAGAAAGTTTTAAAGGCAGTTGCAAAAACAGGAAAAAAGGTGCTTTATATCGGCACAGCAGGACTGGCTGATAATCTGATGGAACTGGAACGGCCGTCTCTTCCGGCGCTGGGAGTGGTTGCAAGTGTAAGCACCGTGACTAACCGGCAGATGAAATACTGCGAAGAAGCCGGGATTAAAATGGTAAAGCTTCCTATGCATGATATTCTGTCCGGAAAAGAGGATACAGAGTGTTACCTGAAGGAAGTGGTAGATTCTTTAAAGGCAGGTAAAGATACCATTCTTCTTACCAATACAGCCTATGACAGAAGCGAACTGGAGCTTTCCTTTGAAGCTGGTGAGGCGTTAGGACTTGGCCCTGTAGAGACTGGTGATAAGGTACGTTCCATAGTTGGTCGTCTGGCAATGGAGATCCTGGAACAGGTAAAGGTTTCCGGTGTATTCCTTACAGGTGGTGATACAGCCCTTGGAACGCTGATGAACATCGAAGCAGACGGTTCCCAGATCCTTTCTGAGATCCGCGTAGGTATCCCATTAGTGCAGGTAAAGGGCGGAAAGTACGAAGGAATGAAGCTGGTAACAAAGGCAGGCGCTTTTGGAGCTGATGATGCAGCTGCATTTGCATTGCGCAAGATCAAAGAAGCATAAAATGATCAAATCATGACCCTTATATAACATGATGTTGGGGTCAAAAGGTATTTTGACCCCTCTGATACCGAATTGCTACGTGCTTTGCACTCCCGCAATTCTAAAAACATTCGTAATCCGCTCATTTTTCTTCAAAAAATGGCTTCTTACTCATGTTTTTGGCGGGTCCCAAGTTCAAAAATCCTCCTGCAAGCAAGCTTGCATCGGATTTATGACCTTTTGACCCTGGTATCATAACATATAAAGCAATAAAAAACGTAAAACTTAACGATTTAATCATTCATTTAAAACAGGAGGAAGCAGAGATGAAAGAATTTTTATTACCTTATGGAAAAGAAAAATTAACAGCAAAGATCGAGGATGAGCATCTGGCAGGTGTGCTGTTATCTGAACTTCACAGCTACAAGGCGCCAAAGAGCGGGGCAGAGCTGGTTCAGGATGCTTTGGAGCATCCCATTGGAACTCCAAGACTGTGCGATATGGCAGTTGGAAAGAAGAAGGTAGTTGTTATTTCTTCTGACCATACAAGACCTGTTCCAAGCCACATCATGATGCCTCTGATCTTAGCTGAGATCCGTAAGGGCAATCCTGATGCTGATATTACCATTCTTATTTCAACCGGTCTTCACAGAACAACTACCAAAGAAGAGCTGGCAGCAAAATTTGGTCCTGAGATCATGGCAAATGAGAAGATCATAGTTCATGACTGCGATGACAAGGACAACCTGGTATACCTTGGCAAGCTTCCATCTGGCGGCAATCTGATCATTAACCGTCTGGCAGCAGAAGCAGACCTGTTAGTAGCAGAAGGCTTTATTGAGCCACACTTCTTCGCAGGCTTCTCCGGCGGCAGAAAGAGTATTCTTCCAGGCGTTGCAAGCCGCGAGACTGTTATGTACAACCACAACTCCGGATTTATTAATGATCCTCATGCACGTACCGGTGTTGTTGAAGGAAACCCGATCCACAATGATATGCTGTATGCAGCAAGAGCAGCAAGACTGGATTTCATCGTAAATGTAGTTATTGATGCAGCACATGATCCTATTTTTGCAGTAGCCGGTGACTGTGATCTGGCTCACAGAGTTGGACGTGAGTTCTTAGCTTCCAAGTGCCAGGTAGATGCAATTCCGGCAGATATCGTTATCTCTACCAACGGCGGATATCCTCTGGACCAGAACATTTATCAGTCTGTAAAGGGTATGACTGCAGCTGAGGCAACTGTAAAAGAAGGCGGCGTTATCATCATGCTTTCCAAGGCAGCTGATGGACACGGCGGAAAATACTTCCATGAAACCTTCCGCGATGAGAAGGATCTGAACCGTATGATGAAGACCTTCCTTGACAGAAAGCCGGAAGAGACTATTATCGACCAGTGGCAGTCCCAGATCTTTGCAAGACTGCTGTTAAAGGCAACTGTAGTATTTGTATCTTCCTGCGATGACCAGTTAGTAGAAGATCTGCACATGGTTCCTGCACACAGCATGGAAGAAGCTTTGGAAAAGGCAAAAGCTATTGTTAAGAAGGAAGACTACAAGGTAACTGTTATCCCGGATGGCGTATCTGTTATCGTCAGAGAGTAATGGATCAACTTTAAACTCTGAAATGTCTGGAAGCAGGCTTTCTGGTGTGTTTCCAGACAGGTGAAATAAATGTACTCCCGGAGTTTTTCTCACAAAATCAGGTATAAAAGGATTCCGAGAGTACATATAAAGAAAAAGGAGAAAGACAGACATGAAATTTGTTCTCATTCCTGATTCCTTTAAGGGAACTTTAAGTTCTGAGCAGATCTGCGAGATCGCAAAGGAAAAAGTAGAAAAACATTTTCCTGGAGCTGAAACAGCCTGCGTTCCTGTAGCAGACGGCGGCGAAGGCTCTGTAGATGCATTTATTACCGCTTTAGGTGGCAGCAAGGTAACTGTAAAGGTTAAAAACCCATATTTTGAAGATATGGATTCCTACTATGGCCTGATCAATGAAGGCAAGACCGCAGTGATCGAAATGGCTTCCTGTGCAGGACTTCCATTAGTAGAAGACCGCAAGAATCCGAGAAAAACAACTACATATGGTGTTGGACAGCTGATCCTGGCAGCAGCTGAAAGCGGTGTGGAAAAGATTATTGTAGGATTGGGCGGATCCAGTACCAATGACGGTGGCTGCGGTGCAGCAGCAGCAGTTGGCGTTAAATTCTATGACAAAGACGGAAAGGAATTCGTTCCAACCGGCGGAACTACCGCAGATATCTGTAAGATCGACTTAAGCGGCAAGGCAGAGATCTTAAATAAAGTTGAGATCGTTACCATGTGTGATATTGACAACCCAATGTACGGGCCAACCGGCGCATCCCACATCTTCGGACCGCAGAAGGGCGCTGATGAGGCAATGGTACTGGAGCTGGATGAAGGTATCAAGAATTTAAGCCGTGCTATTACAGAAGCAATTGGCAAAGACATCAGTGAAGTTCCGGGAACCGGCGCAGCAGGCGCTATGGGCGCAGGCATGATCGCTTTCTTTGGCTCCCGTCTGCAGATGGGCATCCAGACGGTTCTGGACACTGTAAAGTTTGATGAAATGATCAGTGATGCTGATTACATTATCACCGGTGAAGGAAAGCTGGATTCCCAGAGTCTTCGCGGCAAAGTTGTGATCGGTATTGCAGAGCGTGCAAAGAAACAGGATAAAAATGTGATCGCTGTTGTAGGCGGTGCAGATGATGCAGAGATCGATAAGGCATACGAAATGGGTGTAACTGCCGTATTCCCTATCAACCGTTTGCCTCAGGACTTCTCCATAAGCCGTCATCACAGCAAGGAGAACCTGGCTTATACAGTAGATAACGTTTTAAGACTGATCGCTGCAAAATAAAAAATATAATTTAACATAAGGGGGATACTAGAATGAACATTCTGAAAAGCGTGAAAAAAATTCCTGGTGGTTTAATGGTAGTTCCGTTGCTGTTAGGTGCAATTATTAATACATTTTTTGGCGGTACGATCTGGACCATGTTTGATGGTACATTTACTACATACCTTTGGAAATCAGGTGCAATGCCGATCCTGGCAGTGTTCATTTTCTGTAATGCAACAACCATCAACTTCAAAAAAGCAGGCGTTACCGTTTATAAAGGCGTTGTAATTACCGCTGTTAAAGTTGGTGTTGGTATTATCATTGGTCTGATCTGTGGTAAGCTGTTTGGCGAAGCAGGTTTCCTGGGACTGTCCACACTGGCGATCGTAGGTGCCCTGGCAAACTCCAATGGTGGTCTGTACGCAGCATTAGCTGGTGAGTATGGTGATGCAACAGACGTAGGTGCTGTTTCTATCCTTTCTATCAACGATGGTCCTTTCTTTACCATGGTAGCTTTAGGTGCTGCTGGTGTTGCAAAGATCCCAATGTCCGTACTTGTAGGCTGTATCATTCCTGTAATCGTTGGCTGTATCATGGGTAACTTAGATGAAGACATCCGCAAGTTCTGCGAACCAGGTGCTTCTATGCTGATCCCATTTTTCGCATTCCCTCTGGGCGCTGGCTTAAACATCATGAACCTGATCAAGGCAGGTGGCCCTGGAATCCTTTTAGGTGTTGGCTGTACTCTTATTACAGGTCTGGTTGGATACCTTGTATACAAGCTGTTAAGAATGGATCATCCGGAAGTTGGTGGTGCTATTGGTACAACAGCAGGAAATGCAGCAGCAACTCCTGCATCTGTAGCAGCTGTAGATGCAACCTTACTTGCAGTATCTGAAGCAGCAACTGCCCAGATTACTGCAGCTATCATCGTAACCGCTATCTGCTGCCCGATTCTTGTATCATGGCTCCATAAGCTTGAGGATAAGCGCAGAGCAGCAAAATAAGTAAATAGATAATAAAAGAATAAGTACAGCTGGTTTGGCTGTAAGATAAGTGGGACCGGGTGGAAGCATCCGGTCCTGTTTGCTGGCATATACCATTTTTAGGTAGATGTGGTATAGTAAATAGAGAAAAATCATCATTCCATTTTTCAGGAGGCAGATATGAGCGAAAAGAAGATCGTGGGTATCACCATGGGGGATCCGGCCAGCATCGGACCGGAGATCACCGTAAAAGCATTTGCAGATAAGTCTTTATATGACCTGTGCAACCCGGTAGTAGTAGGCGATGCCAGCGTAATGGAAGCAGCACTTCCGGTCGTAGGACATACAGAAATGAAGATCAATGCCATTAAAGATGTTTCAGAGGCAAAATATGAATACGGGACCATTGATGTGCTGGATATGGGGCTGGTTGATATGGCACAGTTAAAAAGAGGGGAAGTTTCCGCTATGTGCGGAGATGCCGCTTTTAAATATGTAACAAAGGTCATTGAACTGGCTATGGATAAAAAGGTAGACGCTACTGTTACCAATGCATTTAATAAAGAAGCAGTAAATCTTGCAGGACATCATTATTCCGGACATACAGAGATCTACGCAGATATGACCGGAACTAAGAACTATACTATGATGCTGGCGCATGAAAATTTACGTGTAGTCCATGTTTCTACCCATGTTTCCCTGCGTGAAGCCTGTGACCGCGTAAAGAAGCAGCGTGTATTAGATGTGATCCGTATTGCGGATAAGGCATGTAAGGATCTGGGCATTAAGGAGCCAAAGATCGGCGTAGCTGGTTTAAACCCACACAGTGGTGAACACGGTTTGTTTGGAAGAGAAGAGATCGATGAGATCATCCCTGCAATTGAGGCAGCAAAGGCAGAAGGCATCAATGCAGACGGACCTGTACCGCCGGATACAGTATTTTCCAAGGCAAGAGGCGGCTGGTACGACATTGTAGTTGCCATGTACCATGACCAGGGCCACATCCCGTTAAAGGTAGTAGGCTTTGTATACAATCATGAGAAGAAAGCGTGGGATGCAGTGGCTGGTGTAAACATTACCTTAGGACTGCCCATCATCAGAGTATCTGTAGACCACGGAACTGCATTTGACCAGGCTGGAACCGGTAAGGCAAGTGAATTAAGTCTTAGAAATTCTATTGAATATGCAGTCATGTTTGCAAATAATAAGAAGTAAGGATGTTATGACGTTACTGTACATGGTAGGCACTTTTGGAACCGAAAGTGCCGTACGATAACGTAGTGGTAGCGGGAATTTGCCGTATTTAAATGCGAAGCCACGGCAAATTCCGTTGCTGGTCATGCAACGCATGAACAGTAACGTTATGACTGAACTGTAATAAAAAAAATATGGAAAAGGTCTTGCATTTAAGACCTTTTTTTGCTAGAATAACTATTCGTGACATATTAAATCCTTGCTCCTGAAACTGAAAGCAGGGGCCAGAGACCACAAGGAGGTAAAACAAGATGAACAAGTACGAATTAACCGTTGTTCTGAATGTGAAGCTTGAAGACGAAGAGCGTGCAGCAGCAATCGAAAAGGTAAAAGGTTACATCACCCGTTTCGGTGGCACTGTGACCAACGTAGATGAGTGGGGTAAGAAGAGACTTGCTTATGAGATCCAGAAGTCTCATGAAGCATACTACTACTTCATCCAGTTTGAGTCCGATTCTGTATGCCCTAACGAAGTAGAAGCTCACGTTCGTATTATGGAACCAGTGATCAGATACTTATGCGTTAAGGCTGAGGCATAAGAAATACCCAGACCGTGAAAACGGAGTTAAAAAAGGAAGTGTGACCGTATGAACAGAGTTATCTTAATGGGCAGATTAACAAGAGATCCGGAAGTAAGATATTCACAGGGAGAGCGTTCTATGGCAATTGCCAGATACACTCTTGCAGTGGACAGAAGAGGCCGCAGAGGTCAGGAGGGAAGTGACCAGACTGCAGATTTCATTAACTGTGTGGCATTTGACCGCGCAGGTGAGTTTGCAGAAAAGTATTTCCGTCAGGGCATGCGTGTGCTGGTTTCCGGAAGGCTTCAGACAGGCAGCTATGTAAATAAGGACGGTCAGAGAGTATACACCACCGAAGTCATCCTTGATGACCAGGAATTCGCAGACAGTAAGGGTGCGGCATCTGATATGGGCGGCTATGGACAGTCAGCTCCATCTCAGAGACCGGCTCCTACCAGCGCGATTGGTGATGGGTTTATGAACATTCCGGACGGAGTTGAAGACGAAGGACTTCCGTTCAACTAGGCTCTATTATGCCGGATATGTTCCATGGTTAATAATAAAGGAGGACAACACCAATGGCATTTAATAAAACAGACAGACCAGAGGGCGCTAAGATGAGAAGACCAGGCGGAATGCGCAGAAGAAAAAAAGTTTGCGTTTTCTGTGGTGATAAGAACGGCGTTATCGATTACAAGGACACTAACAAATTAAAGAGATACGTATCTGAGAGAGGTAAAATCCTTCCTCGTCGTATCACTGGCAACTGCGCAAAGCATCAGAGAGCTTTAACTGTAGCTATCAAGCGCGCTCGCCACATCGCACTCATGCCATATGTTTGCGAATAATATTTGATTAAAATATGTAGATATTTTGGGACTCTGCGTGAGAGATCATGCAGGGTCTTTTTTATACGTCTGGAAGAAACGGTTGATGTTTTGACCTGGGATCAGATGCATTATGTATTCAAAAAAGTAAAGTAAAAATATATTCTGGCCATGTAAGGCATAGATAATAATTGTTTCAATAAGTAACACCCAGATGGCTGGTATAAGTTGACGAAAAGCTATCTGAGTGTTACAATTCTATACAGTTTTGGCAGAAGCCGGAGTTTCTCCTGATGAACAGGATTGTGTAAAAAGCGATTATTTAAAACGGAATTATGGAAGATAATCATACCAGGAAGGTGTGAACGCTACAGTAAGGGCGATTCATATCTTCCTGTTTCATTTATGGTGATGTCCCCGCCAGTGACATGTACGTTTATCGTATAGGTACCGATGGTGCATCACCGGTCAGGTTTAAACATGAAAGGAGAAAGAAGAAAGTGAAAAAGAACTGGAAAAAAGTTTTATTAACAATAACAGCAGTCCTGGTGGCAGCAGGTCTTGCAGGCTGTGGAAAAGGAAATGCAACAGGAAATACAGCAGGACAGACAGAGCAGCAGGCTGAAAGTACCAAAGAGCAAAAGAATCAGTCACAGACAGAAGATACAGGGAAAAAAGACTCTGTTATTGTAGTCATGGGGCCGTCCTCAGAGCCGGAGGCAGGTTTTGATCCGGTGTATGGCTGGGGTGCAGGGGAACATGTTCATGAACCGCTGATCCAGAGTACATTGACAGTGACTAACAAGGATCTGACCATCGGTTATGACCTGGCAACAGATATGAAAACTTCAGAGGATGGTCTGACCTGGACTGTGACCATTCGCCCGGATGTGAAATTTACAGACGGGGAAGGGCTGACAGCAGAGGATGTGGCGTTTACCTACAATATGCTTCGGGATAACAGCACTGTAAATGATTTTACCATGCTGGATAAGGCAGAGGCTGCAGATGATGTGACCGTGGTATTTCATATGAAACGGCCTTATTCCATCTGGCCATATACCATGGCGATCACAGGTATCCTTCCGGAACATGCTTACGGACCTGATTATGGACAGCATCCTATTGGTTCCGGCCGTTATATTATGAAACAGTGGGATAAGGGACAGCAGGTGATCTTTGAGGCAAACCCGGATTATTATGGGGAAGCTCCGAAAATGAAACAGGTAACGGTTCTGTTTATGGAAGAAGATGCTGCTTTTGCGGCAGTTCAGGCTGGACAGGCAGATCTTGCATACACAGCAGCTTCTTATGCTGACCTGGCTGTGGATGGATATGATCTTTTAGCGTTTAAAACAGTAGATAACCGGGGATTTAACCTTCCGGCTGTTCCTTCAGGTGCAGTAAACGGAGATGGTGTAGCAGCGGGGAATGATTTTACTAGTGATGTAAAAGTGCGCAGAGCCATTAACCTGGGCATTGACAGGGAAGAAATGATCGAGCATGTGTTAAATGGATACGGCAGCCCTGCTTACAGTGTCTGCGATAAGATGCCATGGTACAATCCGGACTCTGAAACTTCCTATGACCCGGAAGCGGCAAAAGCCCTGTTAGAAGAAGCCGGATGGACGGAAGGAAAAGACGGGATCAGGGAAAAAGATGGCGTTCAGGCAGGTTTTACACTTTTATATCCTGCAAGTGACTCTGTCCGCCAGGCACTGGCAGCAGATACAGCCAACCAGTTAAAAGAACTTGGTATCCAGGTGTCCATTGAAGGCGTAGGCTGGGATACCGCTTATGACAGAGCACAGTCTACTCCTCTTATGTGGGGCTGGGGTGCCCATACACCAATGGAATTTTACAATATTTACCATACAGCCCAGAACGGCTCTTTTGCAGAGTATTCCCCATATTCCAATAAAAAAGTGGACGAATACATGGATCAGGCCCTTGAAAGCCAGTCTCTGGAAGAGTCCTATGATCTTTGGAAAAAAGCACAGTGGGATGGTGAAAACGGAGTTACCCAGGATGGGGATATCCCGTGGATCTGGCTGGTGAACATTGATCATCTTTACTGGTCCAGAAATGGGCTTCATGTAGCTGACCAGAAGCTTCATCCACATGGACATGGCTGGTCTATTGTGAATAATGTGGATCAGTGGACTTGGGAATAAAGTATACAGATCAGAAAATACCATGGCTGGATAACAGTTGCGGAAAATAGGAGCAGACAGGTTTGAAGAAACAGGTTTTATTTATCAGTAAAAATTTCATACGGATGCTGGTCCTTCTCATTTTTGTAAGCATAGGGGCCTTTGCCCTGGTTTCCATGACCCCACTGGATCCATTGCAGACCAATGTAGGGCAGGCAGCTCTGGGCTCTATGAGCCCGGAGCAGATCGAAAGGCTGCGGCTTTACTGGGGTGAAGGGATACCGCCATTAAAACGCTATCTCGCATGGGCGGGGGATTTTGCTTGCGGAAATATGGGAACTTCCCTTTTGTATCATCAGCCTGTGGAAAAGGTGATACAGATCCGTTTTGCCAGCTCTGTATGGCTGATGGCAGCTGCGTGGATCTTGTCCGGTGTTGCAGGTGTGATCCTTGGAATGGCGGCTGGTGCCAGAAAGGGAAGCCTGGCAGACCGGGTGATATCTGCTTATGCCCTGGTCACAGCCAGTACACCGGCTTTCTGGGTGGCTCTGGTACTCCTTATGGTGTTTGCGGTGTGGTTAAAAGTCCTTCCTGTGGGATTGAGTGTTCCAATAGGCGCAGATGCGGCCGCTGTTTCCATAGCAGACCGTATCCGTCATGGCATATTGCCGGCAGCGGCTTTAAGCCTTACAGGTATTTCTAATATCACGCTTCACACAAGAGAAAAGATGATACAGGTCATGGAAAGCGATTATGTGCTTTTTGCAAGGGCCAGAGGCGAAAGCCTGGGTTCTATTGTTTTCAGACATGGGCTTCGCAATATGATCCTTCCGGCATTAACACTGCAGTTCGCTTCGATCAGCGAGATTTTTGGCGGTTCTGTTCTTGTGGAACAGGTATTTTCCTATCCGGGGCTGGGACAGGCGGCAGTAAGCGCCGGTCTTGGAAGTGATATCCCGCTGTTAATGGGAATTACCATGATCAGCGCGGCAATAGTGTTTGCAGGTAATTTTATTGCAGATATTTTATATGAGATCATAGACCCCAGAATGCGGAAGAACAGCCAAAAAAGTAAGTGAATGAAAGATTCCGGGCGCATACATTAGACCGGGGATGAAAGGTAATGATAATTTGAAGAAGCATTTGAAACGTACAGAAGGAATAAGCAGCAGGCGCATATTTATAACAGCGCTTACGGCGGCAGCGGTACTGATCCTTGGGGCAGTGCTGGTTTTGGGGGTCTGTTTGAAGGAACAGGCATTGACCACGGATTTTACCAGGAAAAATATAGCACCCTGTATACAATATCCTTTTGGGACAGACTGGATGGGGCGTGATATGTTTGTACGTACCCTTACAGGTTTATCTTTAAGTATACGTATCGGCCTGATCACATCTGTGTTCAGTTCTGTTATTGCAGTAGGACTGGGACTTGCCTGTGCAGCAGGTGGAAAATGGGCAGATAGCTTTATAAGCGGTCTTATTGACGTGGTAATGGGTATTCCCCATATTCTGCTTTTGCTTTTGATTTCATTCGCATTGGGAAAAGGCTTAAAGGGTGTAGCTGTGGGGATCATCCTGACTCACTGGACTTCTTTAACCAGACTGATCCGGGGGGAAGTATTGCAGCTGAGGGAAAGCCATTTTATAAAGATCGCAGAGAAAATGGGCATGAGCCCATGGCAGATCGGGATCAGACATATGATGCCCCATCTGCTTCCCCAGGTGCTGGTGGGAATGGTGCTTATGTTCCCTCATGCCATATTACATGAAGCAAGTATTACATTTTTAGGCTTTGGTCTGTCGCCGGAACAGCCTGCGATCGGGGTGATCCTTTCTGAAAGCATGAAATACCTGACGATGGGAAAATGGTGGCTGGCCTTGTTCCCGGGGCTTTTGCTTGTGTTAGTGGTCATAATGTTTCATGTGATCGGGGATACGTTAAACAGTCTTCTGGACCCGTCCAGGGCTCATGAATAGAGAAATGCAAAGAAGGCAGAAGGGAGGCATAGGTGCAGATGGAAGATTTACAAAGAGAAGAACTTCTTCGTATTGAACATTTATCCGTTACATTTACCCAGTATGACGGCTGGTTTTCCAGAAAAACACTGCCTGTGATCCGGGATTTAAGCCTTAAGGTTTCCCGTGGGGAAATGGTGGCTGTGGTTGGCTCCAGCGGCTCCGGGAAAAGTCTTCTGGCTCATGCAGTCATGGGTGTACTTCCTTATAATGGAAGCTGCGGGGGAGATATTTATTATAAAGGAAAGCAGCTGACCACAAAAAGGATAAAGCAGCTGCGGGGCAATAAGATCGTTCTGGTCCCACAAAGTGTGTCTTATCTGGACCCATTGATGAAAGTGGGAGAGCAGGTAGCTGGCGGTAAAGACCGGATCAGCCTGGAAAAAAGCAGGAAGGCTTTGACAAGGTATGGTCTTGATAAAGAAGTGGATAATATGTATCCCTTTGAACTTTCCGGTGGAATGGCAAGGCAGGTTCTGATCGGAACCGCAGTGGTAGAAAAGCCGGAGTTGGTGATCGCAGATGAACCGACCCCTGGACTTCATATGGAAGCGGCAGTCCGGGTCTTATCCCATTTCCGGGAGATCGCAGATGAGGGAGCAGGTGTACTTCTGATCACACATGATCTGGAACTGGCGTTGAAAACAGCGGACCGGATTGTTGTATTTTATGCAGGAACTGCAGTGGAAGAGGCGGCATGCGTGGATTTTAACCAGGAAGCGGCATTGCGCCATCCATATACCAGGGCGTTGTTTCGGGCGATGCCGGAGCATGGATTTGCACCGGAGCCGGGGATCCAGCCTTATGTGAGAGATCTGCCTGAGGGGTGTCCTTATGGTCCAAGATGTCCGAAATACAGGGAAGAATGCAGTAAAGACATCCCCTATGTACCTTATCAGGGGGGACTGGTGCGGTGTATCTGTCCGGGGGATGAAAAGGAGATTTTACCTGGAATATTATCGAAATCAGAGGTATTGAAGGAGAAAATGACGTCAGAACCCAGTTCTGGTGAATGCAGTGTATGTGGAAAGGAAGGCGCAGGCTTATGAAATTAGAAGCAAAAGACCTGTCATTCCGCTACCATAAAGGAAACAGGCAGATATTAAATCATGTATCTGTAAGCTTTGACAGCAAGGATCGTCTGGGGCTGGCAGCACCTAGCGGATTTGGAAAAACTACGTTTTGTAAGATACTTGCAGGTTATGAACAGCCGGATAAAGGTCAGGTTTTGTTAGATGGAAAGCCCCTTTCCCAATATAAGGGTTACTGCCCGGTGCAGTTGATCTGGCAGCATCCCCAGGAAGCGGTCAATCCCAGAAGACGGATGAAGACCGTTCTGGAAGAAGGCGGTGTGCTGGATGAACGTCTGATCCGGGGACTTGGGATCGAGAAGGAATGGCTGGAGCGGTATCCGGGGGAATTGTCAGGAGGAGAACTGCAGAGATTTTGCATTGCAAGGGCTTTAGGTGAGAAGACCAGATTTCTTCTGGCAGATGAGATCACAGCTATGCTGGATCTGATCACACAGAGCCAGATCTGGAATTTTCTGCTGGAGGAAGTGAGAAGCCGGGAAATCGGGCTTATAGTAGTCAGTCATACAGATTCCCTGCTTGACTGGATCTGTACGGACCGGATCCAATTGTAGGATTTAATGTTCTCTCAGAAAAACGGTAGTAAAGGCAGGTATTAAAAAGTACACAGATTGTTTCTTGTATCGGTGGATTTCTGATAGAGTAATTGTGGATAAAGGAAGGAGGAAACTTAAGCAATCAAAATCATTGTTAATAGTGATTAAATATGTTAAAATATACTCATGGAGGATATTGTTATGAACACATCTAATATCACTAATTACAAACTAAAAGATTTTGCTGAATTATTGGGTGTCTCAGTCAAAACGTTACAACGTTGGGATAGAGAGGGGATTCTGAAAGCAAATCGAACTCCGACTAATAGGCGTTATTATACTTATGATCAATATCTTCAGTTTAAGGGGATAAATACTGAAAGCGATAATCGTCAGATTGTTATTTATGCCAGAGTATCTACAAGAAACCAAAAAGATGATTTACAAAACCAAGTAACTTTTTTACGTCAGTTTTGCAATGCTAAAGGTATCATTGTAGACCAATGTATTGAAGATTATGGAAGTGGGCTTAACTACAATCGTAAAAAGTGGAATCAATTATTAGATGAAGTAATGGAACAAAAAATCAAAACTATCATAGTTACACATAAAGATAGATTTGTCAGATTTGGCTATGAGTGGTTTGAAAAATTCTGTATGAAGTTTAATACAACCATAGTGGTAGTGAATAATGAAGAACTATCACCGCAAGAAGAACTTGTACAGGATATGGTATCTATACTTCACGTTTTTTCTTGTAGATTGTACGGTCTTCGTAAGTATAAAAAACAAATAGAAGGGGATGAGGAAATTGCTAAAGAGCTTCAAAACGGAAATAGATCCGACAGTCGAGCAAAAAATCAAGATCAACAAGACTATCGGCACTTGTAGATATGTTTACAACTTCTATCTCGGTCACAACAAAGCTTTATACGATAAAGGTGAAAAGTTTATGACTGGCAAGAGTTTCAGCGTATGGCTCAATAATGAGTACATTC
The DNA here is from genome assembly GCA_025758065.1 of Lachnospiraceae bacterium. NCBI lineage: Bacteria > Bacillati > Bacillota > Clostridia > Lachnospirales > Lachnospiraceae > Lachnospiraceae bacterium. Next base: position 689,999 of record CP107199.1, on the reverse strand, counting down.
CTGATAATCCTGATAAAATATGGATTAAAGAAGCATATTCAAAAGCTGTAAAAAAATCTATTGAAGATGGATGTACTGCATTTACAAGATTTTTTAAACATCAAAGTGCTTTTCCTAATTTCAAAAAGAAAGGTAAGTCTGATGTAAAAATGTATTTCGTAAAGAATAATCCTAAAGATTGTAGATGCGAGAGACATAGGTTAAACATACCCACTTTAGGTTGGGTACGCATGAAAGAAAAAGGCTATATACCAACAACTAAAGATGGATGGAAGATCAAAAGCGGTACAGTATCCATCAAAGCAGACAGATATTATGTGTCAGTTCTTGTAGAAATTCCCGACGCTAAGATTGTTAATAATAGCAATGACGGTATGGGAATTGACCTGGGATTGAAAGACCTGGCGATTGTTTCTAATGGTAAAACTTATAAAAATATCAATAAGTCAGCAAGAGTTAAGAAATTGGAAAAGAAATTGCGCAGAGAACAAAGATGTCTCTCACGCAAGTATGAAAATTTAAAGAAAGGAGAGTCCACTCAAAAGAATATACAAAAGCAAAAGCTCAAAGTGCAAAGACTTCATCATAAAATAGATAATATCCGTACTGATTATATCAATAAATCAATAGCCGAGATAGTGAAAACCAAACCATCTTATATAACGATTGAAGATTTGAATGTATCAGGAATGATGAAGAACAGACATCTATCAAAAGCCGTAGGATCACAAAAGTTCTATGAATTTAGAACTAAGCTTAAAGCGAAGTGTGATGAAAATGGTATTGAATTAAGAGTCGTAGACAGATGGTATCCATCATCCAAAATATGTCACTGTTGTGGTGCTGTCAAGAAAGATTTGAAGCTTTCAGACAGAATATACCGTTGTGATTGTGGCTATGTCGAGGATAGGGATTTTAACGCTGCTCTTAATCTAAGAGATGCTTTAACTTACGAAGTTGCATAATCAACGCAAACGTAAGTATGTACTGCGGGCTATCGCAGGAATTTACGACTGTGGAGTGTACAAGAATTTGTGAGTAGCGTATTGTTTACAATCGCCAAAGCATACACAATGAAGCAGTAAGAAGTATCCGCAAGGACTTCAATTTCTCGATGTGTTTGAGTATATTTCAACACATTTTGAGTGGCAGAATGAAGCATGGATGTGCATAAGATGCTGGAGCAGGTAAAGGCGGGCCAGCTGGATATTGCAGAGGCAGAAGAAAAGTTAAAAGATCTGCCCTATGAGGATCTGGGCTATGCAAAGCTGGATCATCACAGGAAGCTGCGTTCCGGTTTTGGCGAAACCATTTTCTGCCAGGGAAAGCCGGACCCGTATTTGAAAGAGATATTCCTGAAATTTTATGAAAGGGACGGGGAAGTCCTTGGAACCAGAGCCAGCAAGGAGCAGTATGAGCTGATCCGTTCTCTGGTGCCGGCAGCAGTTTATGATCCTATTTCCCGTATTGTAAAGGTGGAAAAGCCGGATAAGGAGCATGTGGGATGTGTGGCAGTTTGTACCGGTGGTACAGCAGATATCCCGGTGGCAGAGGAGGCAGCCCAGACAGCGGAGTATTTTGGCACAAAGGTAGACCGCATCTATGATGTGGGAGTTGCAGGCATTCACAGGCTGTTAAGCCAGAGAGAGCGTATTTCCAAAGCAAACTGCATTATCGCAGTAGCAGGAATGGAGGGGGCTCTTGGAACTGTGATTGCAGGACTGGCAGATGCACCGGTGATCGCAGTACCTACATCTGTGGGGTATGGGGCCAGCTTCCATGGTCTGTCAGCTCTTCTTACCATGATCAATTCCTGTGCAAATGGAATTTCAGTAGTAAATATTGATAATGGCTATGGAGCCGGATACATTGCAACACAAATAAACAGAATGGCGGTGAAGAAATAATGAAAAAAACATTATATCTGGAGTGTAATTCAGGAATCAGCGGTGATATGACCGTAGGAGCGCTTCTTGATCTGGGGGCAGACAGAAAGGTGCTGGAGGATGCGCTGGCAAGTCTGGGGGTAGATGGCTATCATCTGCATTTTGGAACAACGGAGAAATGCGGCATCAAGGCCTATGATTTTGATGTGCATCTGGAGTATGAAGAGCATGAACACGACCATGGAGATCACGATCACGGCCATGAACACGCACATGCACATGTTCATGAGGATGGTACAGAGTACAGCCACGAGCATTGCCACGATCATGAGCACGAACACACTCATGAGCACAGCCATGAAGAGTGCACAGAACACGTACATGATCATGAACACACCCATACACATACCAATGAGAATGGCACAGAGCATGCACATGAGCATTGCCACGATCACGGACATACTCACGACCATGGAGATCATGATCATGTACATACCCATGACCATGGAGACCACGACCACGTACATACTCATGATCACATGCACCCACATACTCACCGCAATCTCTATGATATTTACACCATTATCGACCGTCTGCAGTCTTCAGATAAGGTAAAGCAGCTGGCAAGACGTATTTTTGAGATCGTGGCAGAGGCTGAGTCAAAGGCCCATGGTCTTCCAATCGACCAGGTACATTTCCACGAAGTTGGGGCGATCGACTCTATTGTTGATATTATCAGTACAGCAGTATGCCTGGATAATCTGGGCATCGAAAAAGTCATTGTTTCCCCACTTGCAGAAGGTCAGGGATATGTAAGGTGCCAGCATGGCACACTGCCGGTCCCGGTGCCGGCTACAGCTAATATTGCACAGGCATACGGTCTGAAGCTGCGTTTTACAGAAACACCAGGAGAAATGGTCACACCTACTGGTGCAGCGATCGCAGCAGCACTGGGTACCGGTGCTTCCATGCCAAAGAACTATCGCATTGTAAAAATCGGTATTGGGGCTGGAAATAAGGATTTTGACCATGCAAACATCCTCCGCGCCATGATCATTGAAGAAGAGGAAGAAGAAAAAACAGACAGCTTAGAGCTGTTAGAGACTAATTTAGATGACTGTACAGGAGAAGTGCTGGGATATACCATGAACCTGCTGTTAAAGGCTGGTGCAAATGATGTATGGTATACACCGATCTATATGAAAAAGAACCGTCCGGCTTATATGCTTTCTGTATTATGCCGTGAAAGCAGCCGCGAGACTATGGAAGATATTATTTTTACTCATACCACATCTATTGGCATCCGCCGTTTTTCGGCGCAGCGCACTGCCCTGGACCGAAAAAGGATCCAGGTGGAAACAGTTTATGGAGCAGCGGATGTAAAGGTTTGCAGTTATAAGGGAAAGCAATACTGCTATCCGGAATATGACAGTGTTTCAGCAATATGTGATAAGCAGGGAAATGTGGATTTTAATACTGTTTATGAAGCTGTGGAGAAAGCAGCAAAGGAACTGGTATAAAGCAGGCTGCTCAGGCTAAGATCAGTCCGTAAAACAGTTACAGAGAGGTTTCGACAGCACGCTTACAAACAGGGGGCAGCAAAAACAGATAACCGGGGAAGACAAAAGTTTATTATAAGACCTACAGTAAAGGAGACCGGAAGGATGGAAGGACAGAATCACTCAGTAAAAGAAAGACTGGAACAGTTAGAAACATTCATGGGAAAGTACACAGCAGGGGGGAAAGACCTTTGTGTAGCTTTCTCCGGCGGCGTGGACAGCAGTCTGATCTTAAAGGCTGCTGTAAAAGCAGCCACAAAAGACGGCAGCAAGGTTTTTGCAGTTACCTTTGACAGCCGCCTGCATCCTTCATGTGACCTGGAGATCGCAAACCGGGTGGCAGCAGAGCTTGGGGGTGTTCACAAGGTAATACATGTAAATGAACTGGAGCAGGAAGCCATCCGAATGAACCCGGTGAACCGTTGTTATCTGTGCAAAAAGCATCTGTTTGTAAATTTAAAGGAAATGGCAAAAAGCCTTGGCGCTGAGACTGTTATGGACGGAACCAATGAGGATGACCACCATGTATACCGCCCGGGTATCCAGGCATTAAAAGAACTGGGCATCGTCAGTCCGCTGGCGCAGCTGCACATTACCAAAGCGGAAGTAAAAGCCATGGCAAAGGAATGGGGCATTTCTGTAGCGTCCCGCCCGTCAACCCCATGTATGGCAACCAGACTGCCGTATAATACGCCGATCGACTATGATGTTATGAAGCAGATCGAAGCAGGCGAAGGCTATTTAAGAGAGCTGTTAGGAGGAAATGTCCGCCTGCGCCTTCATGGAAATGTAGTGCGTATTGAGGCAGACAAGACCTCATTTGGAAAGCTGTTAGAGCATGGAGATGAGATTGTAAAGACATTAAAGGATCTTGGTTTTGTATACATTACCATGGATCTGGAAGGCTTTCGTTCCGGCAGCATGGATGTTGGTCTGGATAAATAATAGAAGCAGACACATCGGCTGCATGAATAGCAAAAGAACAGCAGAGTAGCAAAGAAACAGCAGAACAGCAAAAAAGCTCCTCAGCCCAATTACCTGGGCGGGGAGCTTTTTTTGCTGTTCTATAGATATTGTGTGTGATGTGTCTCTGCAAATAAAACGACGTTGGCAGATCCTACAGGTATATTCTGCTTAGTGTGTAGCACCTTCCGCAGTCAGGATATCGTTTTCATTTTCACCAATAGCAGCAATGGCAGCTTCAATCCCTTTTGCAATATCCTGTAAATTCATGGATGGTACAGACGGACGGTTTACTACTTGGCTTGGAATAAAAGGAACGTGCATAAAGCCGCCTCTGACTCCCGGATAGCTTTTAGCCAGAGTATAGAGAACACCGTACATCAGGTGGTTGCATACAAAGGTTCCGGCAGTGTTGGAAACGCTGGCAGGAAGTCCGGCATTCCGGATATTCTGTACCATAGCTTTAATAGGAAGAGTAGAAAAATAAGCAGGGGCACCGTCTTCAAAGATGGGCACGTCAATAGGCTGGTTGCCTTCGTTGTCTTTGATGCGGGCATCATCTAAGTTAATGGCAACACGCTCCGGTGTCAGGTCAAAACGTCCTCCGGCCTGTCCGATACAGAGAACAGCATCCGGTTTTTCTGCTTTAATGGCTTTTGCCACTGTGTCAATGGATCTGCCGAAAACAGTAGGTACTTCCAGCTTTACTACCTGGACAGCGCCAACAGTACCGGAAACAAGTTTTACAGCCTCTAAAGCCGGATTGACCGGATCTCCGCCAAATGGGTCAAATGCAGTGAGAAGAAGTTTCATAGTATATCATCCTTTCTGAGAAATTGTCGAAAAATGTTTTACCGGATATTCAAAAAAAAATTAAGATTTATCCGGTAAACTTTGTTAAAAATTAGTTATATTTTATGCAGTATATGCAAAAAAGAACAATATTTTAACGAAATGCCAGAGTATACATTAATACAATGTGAACAGCAAGCATCACCAGCGCAACCGGCAGCTGGCTTAAGATAACAATGTATTTGTTCTTTGTTTCAAGAAGGGCTGCAGGCAGAATATTAAAGTTAGCTGCCATAGGAGTCATTAAAGTACCGCAGTAGCCTGCTGTCAGGCCAAGTGCGCCTACAACCACAGGGTCAGCCCCCTGGGCGATCAAAAACGGGATGCCGATGCCTACGGTGATAACAGAGAAAGCGGCAAAGCCATTACCCATGATCATGGTAAATAAAGCCATGGAGATACAGTAAACAGCAGTAGCTGCAAACAGGTTTCCGGCCGGGATCACGGCGCTTACGCCGCTTGCGATCACATCGCCTACACCGGCAGCTGTGAATACAGACCCCAGTGCTGCCAGGACCTGGGGAAGGATACCGGTAACACCTACATTGTCAGTGAGACGGGTACAGTCTTTTACCGCATAAACAGCCTTTGGCCTGAAAATGATAAAAGCAGTGACCAGGGCGATGGAGCCGGAGATACCGATAGCATTATTGGCACCAAGTACCTTTAAGAAAGTAGCAACTAAAACAGCGCTGACAGCCAGTACCAGCGGCGGGATAAATACGCTGTAGCCAAGTCTGTCAGCAGCAGCACGGGTTTCTGCCTCTTTTGGCATATCGCTTTTGCTTGGGGCTACACGTTTAAATGCAGTAAGGATGGCTAAAAATACAACGCACAGACCGGTGATCCATTTTGGAAGATAAGGTCCCATGATAAAGGTAAATGCAAGAATGAACCAGAAAAGGGCGGTAGTGCCTTTTTTAACACAGGTATCATCTTTTAGGGCTTTCATGCCTGTTGCGATAAAATTAAGGCCGATAATGCAGTAGAAAACTTCTGCAACAATGGTGCTTATGTTCCAGGTCATATTATTTGTCCTCCTTGGTGGCTTTAGATGCCAGACGGCGTTTTAAAATCTGGTCAAAGATCAGGGCGTAGATAATGCCTGTAACAGCAGAGATCACAGCGATGGGAACAGACTGGCCTGCGATCTGGAGCGCGTCTACAGGATAGCCCTGTTCGCTTAAGGTGGATACGATCAGAAGAGTTCCGGAAGATCCCATGAAACAGTTTTGTGCAAAGAAGTTGCCGTAGTTTTCACTTCCGGCACACATTCCTTTGATCTGGTCTTCGGATTTCTCGTCCAGTTCCTTGTACTGTACAACGGCTGCTGCCTGGGCCATAGGATTGATCAGTGGGCGGATAAACTGGGGGTGGCCGCCGACACGCAGGGAGAAAGCAGAGGCAAAGGTACGGATGACCTGCCAGATGGCGATAAGCTTTCCAGTGGTCATGTTCTTTAAAGAACGGATAAAGTCCACTGCCTTATCTTTTAAACCATTCCGCTCACACAGGCCGATCACAGGCAGTGTAAGGATGAAAAGAGTGGCAGTGCGGTTGGTGATAAATGCGGTGCCAAGTGTGTTCAGGATATCCATAGGACTCATTCCGGCAACCAGTCCGGTGGCAAGGCCTGCCACAACGACTACAGCCAGAGTATCTAATTTCAGGATAAAGCCGATCACGACAATAAGTACACCAATTAATTTGATGATTTCCATTAAATAAAACCCTCCTGTTTAAAAATATAGTACACTATGGGTGTCAAAAAATCTTTAACACCTGCAGCATAGTAGGGAGAATTGTAACATATTTATAATTTGCGGGCAAGGAGAAAGGTCTGGAAATAAGATACAGAGGGGGTATTGGGAAAAATTGTCAAAAAGAAAACGAAGAGTTTGTGAAAAGCATAACGCGAGTTAGGAAATTGTTAAGACAAAACGAACAAAAAAAGTTAGAGTGTCTAAAAAAAATTGCAAATAATGCAAAAAATGCCATTGCTTATTTATGGGATATCGAGTATAATCTATTCAAGTTGTACAAAATCTGTAGGGATAGTTTCGGTATTTTCCAATTGTATTTATAAAAAAACAACAAAAAACACCGGAAAGTTTGATATACTATTGACAAGGAAAGGGATACATTTTATGAAAGACTGGCAGTATATTCTGAGGAATCTTTCACTGCTTAGCCAGATGGGAATCTCTCTGGCAGCTCCGCTGCTGTTGTGTCTTTTTTTATGCAGCTGGCTTAACAGCCATTTTATGATAGGGGGATGGATCTATATCCCCGGCTTTATCATGGGGCTTGGAGGCTCATTTATGACGGCATATAAATTATACCTGGTCATTATGAAAGAACAGAAAACGACGAAAAAGAAGAACAGGGAACATGAGAGATCCTTTAACAGACATGTATAACTCATTGGGGATAGGCGCAGGTAAAACGCATATCCGTGCAGCAGGGAGGTAGAAATATGAAGATCCAGCCGGCAGTAAAAAAAGAAACAGGACACATTGCATGCTGGAGTGGCGCAGGTACGATACTTATGATCGTCGCTTTTGCAATCTGTCATAAACTTTTTCCGGAGGCAATACCATTTGATCATAAGGTAATTATTGGCGGCATCATTGGGACAGCTGTTGCAGTAGGAAACTTTTTCATTATGGGACTTACGGTGCAGAAGATCGCATCCGGGGAGCAGAGTGATGAACAGGCCTACAAGAGTATGAAAATAAGTTACAGATACCGTTCCATGGCCCAGTTATTATGGATCGTTCTGGCAATGGTATTACCATTTGTTAATGCTGCGGCGGGCATTATACCGCTGTTTTTCCCAAGTTTGAGCATTAAGCTTATTAACATTCTGGGAATAATAAAAGCAAAGCCAAATCTATAAGAAAGGAGATGAAAATGCGGATATGAATTTTAATATTTCAGGTGCTGCGGTTTATTTCAGGATCCCTACAGGCATACCTGTCCTTGGCGATTTCCTAATATCCGAAACACTGGTGGTCAGCTGGATCGTAATGATACTTATTACGGGACTGTGTATCTGGTTTACCAGGGACCTGAAGGTAGAGAATATATCCAAACGGCAGGCAGTGGCCGAGATGCTGGTAGAACAGGCACAGAAGTTTGTGAGAAATAATACCGGCGGAACAAAGTTTGATAACCTGATCCCATTTGTGGCAGCTTTGTTTACGACCAGTGTAGTTTCCAATCTTATCAGCCTTACCGGTCTGAGAAGCCCTACAGCTGATCTTTCCACAGAAGCAGCCTGGGCAGTGGTAGTGTTCATTATGATCACTTCCAATAAGATCAAGGCTGGCGGCATACTGGGATACTTAAAGGGCTTTACTACCCCAATCCCGGTCATGACACCATTTAATGTCCTGTCAGAACTGGCAACACCGGTAAGTATGGCGTGCCGTCATTTTGGAAATATTCTTTCTGGCGTTGTTATCAACGGGTTGATCTATGCAGCTTTGGCGGTAGCAACATCAGCGCTTCTTGGCTGGCTGCCAGGTGCGCTTGGGCAGGTCTTAGGAAGCATCCCATTCCTTGATGTGGGTATTCCGGCCATTCTGTCTGTCTACTTTGACTGGTTCTCCGGTTTCATGCAGGCATTCATTTTCAGTATGCTGACGATCATGTATATTGCAAATGCGGCAGAAGGTTAAAAACACGCAGTAAGAAAATCTTATCAAAGATATTATTCACATTATTCTAGGAGGAAATTTATTATGACAGATTTTCAGTTATTAGCAAAAGGTATTGCTTTAGCAGGTTGTGCTATCGGCGCTGGTGCTGCTCTGATCGCAGGTATCGGACCTGGTATTGGTGAAGGTAACGCAGTTTCAAAGGCACTGGAAGCGATCGGACGCCAGCCAGAGTGCAAGGGCGATGTAACCAGCACCATGTTACTTGGTTGTGCTATCGCAGAGACCACTGGTATTTACGGTTTCGTTACCGGTCTGCTTCTGATCTTCGTAGCACCTGGTACTTTCATGAACTACCTGTCCTAAGTTTAACGAAACACTTACTGTTTCAAAGTCTACACATACAAATATAAATATGTGAAGACTTCACAAAAACAGAAGGCGGTTTCCACAGACAGGAGGGTAGAAAGATGCGGGAAACACAGGAATTAGTAACGATCATACCGTGGACTTTCATTGCCCAGATCTGCAACCTGTTCATCCAGTGCTGGCTGATCAAGAAATTCTTGTTCAAGCCGGTATGCGCGATCATCGAGAAGAGAAGAGCATTGGCTGATTCTCAGATCCAGGATGCGAAAAAGGCAAAGGAAGAAGCGGCTGCCATGAAGGCTGATTATGAAGCTGAAATGGCAAAAGCAAAAGAAACTGCAAATTCCATTCTCCAGAATGCCCAGAAGGACGCTGCAGCACGCAGTGAGGCCATGATCCAGGAAGCCCAGACACAGGCAGCAGGGATCAAGGCGAAGGCTGAGGCTGATATCGCCCAGGAGAAGAAGAAGGCAGTCAATGACATTAAAAATGAGATCGGCGGCATTGCCATGGACATTGCCGGCAAGGTGATCGAGCGCGAGATCTCAGAAGAAGACCATAAGAAGCTGATCGACGAGTTTATTGAGAATGTAGGTGAGGCATCATGACCAAGACCGCAAAGATCTATGGGGACAGTCTCTATGACCTTGCCGCAGAAGAAAAGCTGACAGAGGAGATACTTCCACAGATGGAGCAGATAATGGCTCTTTTCAAAGAGAACCCAGATTATCTGACTCTTCTTTCTGAGCCATCCATTCCCAAAACAGAACGTGTAGGGCTGTTGGACAAGGCTTTTGAAGGACAGCTTTCCCTGTATCTGTTAAACTACTTAAAACTGTTATGCGAAAGCGGCATGCTGCGGGAATACCGTGACAGCTGCAGACAGTTTAAGGCACGCTACAACGAGGATCACAACATTGCGGAAGCAGTGGTCACTACTGCAGTAGCCCTTACAGAAGCACAGGCACAGGCATTAAAAGAAAGACTGGAAAAAATCAGCGGCAAGACCGTCCTTCTTACACAGAAAACGGACAGCACCATACTTGGCGGTATCCGCGTGGAGTTAGAAGGAAAGCAGCTTGACGGCACTGTTCAGGAACGTCTGTCAAGGCTTAAAAAGAAAATTACGGAGTAACTGTATTAAATTAATAAATAGTTACGTTACGGAAATCATCGTATAAAGGATGTGAATGGAATGCAATTAAAACCGGAAGAGATATCCAAAGTCATCCGAAGCCAGATCAAATATTACCAGAATGCTATTGAGCAGAGCGAAACAGGAACCGTTCTGATCGTAGGTGATGGTATTGCCAGAGTAAGCGGCCTGACCAACTGTATGTCAGGAGAGCTGCTGGAGTTTGAAGACGGCACCTTCGGAATGGCTCAGAACCTGGAAGAAAACAGCGTTTCCGTCGTTCTGTTCGGTTCTGATCAGGGGATCAGTGAAGGACAGACTGTTAAGCGTACAGGAAAGGTAGTAAGCGTACCTGTAGGCGAGGCAATGATCGGACGTGTTGTAAATGCCATCGGCCAGCCGATCGATGGCGCAGGCCCTATTGAGACAACTGAATACAGACCGGTGGAATCACCGGCACCCGGCATCTGTGACAGACAGCCGGTTAAGGAACCATTACAGACAGGTATCAAGGCGATCGACTCCATGATCCCTATCGGAAGAGGACAGCGAGAGCTGATCATCGGTGACCGACAGACTGGTAAGACTACTATTGCTACAGATACCATTTTAAACCAGAAGGGCAAAGACGTTATCTGTATCTATGTTGCCATCGGACAGAAACGTTCTACCGTTGCCAGCCTGGTATCTGAGCTGCAGGCAGGCGGCGCTATGGATTATACCATTGTTGTTGCTGCAACTGCATCTGAGACAAGCCCATTACAGTATATTGCACCTTATTCAGGCTGTGCAATGGGTGAATATTTTATGAACAAGGGAAAACACGTACTGATCATCTATGATGACTTAAGTAAGCATGCGGTTGCATACCGTGCACTTTCCCTTCTGATCCGCCGTCCACCGGGCCGTGAAGCTTATCCTGGTGACGTATTCTATCTGCACTCCCGTTTACTGGAGCGTGCAGCAAAGCTTTCTGATGAAAAGGGAGGCGGTTCTCTTACAGCCCTTCCGATCATCGAGACACAGGCAGGTGACGTATCTGCATACATCCCTACCAACGTTATTTCCATTACTGACGGACAGATCTTCCTGGAGACAGAGCTGTTCCACTCCGGTATCATGCCTGCTGTAAACCCTGGTATCTCCGTATCCCGAGTTGGTGGTAATGCACAGATCAAGGCAATGAAGAAGGTTGCCGGAACCTTGAAACTGGTATACTCCCAGTACAGAGAGCTGCAGAGCTTCGCACAGTTCGGTTCTGACCTGGATGCAGACACTAAGGCACGTCTGGCACAGGGCGCACGTATCGTGGAAGTTTTAAAACAGGGAAGAAGCACACCTGTACCTGTAGAGAAGCAGGTAGCGATCCTGTATGCGGTAGTAAAGGGTGTCCTGACCAGTGTTGAAGTAGAAGATATCCAGGCGTACGAAGAAGGCCTTTATACATTCCTTGACAGTGATGCACAGGGCGTGGCTGCTATGGAAGGTATCCGTACTACCGGAAAACTGGAAGGCGAAACAGAAGAGAAGTTAAAAGCTGCTCTTGCTGACTATACCGACCGGTTTTTAAAGACCAGATAATAGTGATATCAGATCCCTGTTTCCCTGTTTCGGGAGCGCAGGGGTCAATGATATGAATTATAAGGAGGGAACACATGGCTGCAAATATGAAAGCCGTGAAGCTCCGTATGAAGAGCATACAGAGCACCATGCAGATCACCAAAGCAATGGAACTGGTGGCATCCTCCAAGCTGCGTAAGGCAAAGGAACGGGCAGATGCAAGCCGGCCTTATTTCCACACTCTGGAAAACACACTGGAACAGATCGCTGCAGGCAACACAGATCTTTCTTCTGTATATACAAAGAAGAGCAAAAACGAAAAATGGTGCTATGTAGTGATCGCCGGTGACAGAGGACTGGCAGGTGGATACAATTCCAACCTGTTCAAGGAAATGGAGAGCCAGACTGCCGGGAAAGACTACTGTGTACTTCCTATCGGAAAGAAAGCAGTGGAATATTACAAACGCAGGGGCATAGAACTGGTAACTGAAGAATTCGCAGAAGCAGGAGATATTTCTGTATCCGACTGCTTTGAAATCGCAGCTTTATTGTGCAGGGCTTTTAAGGCCGGGGAATTTGGCCATGCAGCTCTGGGCTATACCAACTTTGTCTCTATGCTTTCCCAGAAGCCGGATGTATCATCCATGCTTCCGTTAGAAGACCTTTCAGGGGAAGAAAAGGATATGAAACAGATCCATTCCCTGATCTTATATGAGCCGGACAGCGAAACGGTGTTTGACGCCATCGTGCCGGAGTATCTGGCTGGTATGGTATATGGTGCCATGTGTGAGTCTGTTGCCAGTGAGCTGGCAGCGAGAAGGACTGCCATGGATGCTGCATCCAAGAATGCAGGAGAGATGATCGAACAGCTCAGCCTGTATTACAACCGTGCCCGTCAGGCCAGCATAACCCAGGAGATCACTGAGATCGTAGCTGGTGCAGAGGAGCCTTAAAGAGGAGATAGATATATGACAGAGAAACACATTGGAAAGGTGGTGCAGGTTACCGGACCGGTACTGGATATCCGGTACAAGGAAGGGGAACTGCCTGCATTGCTGAACGCAATTGAGATCGACATCAACGGTCATAAGCTGATCGCAGAAGTTGCGCAGCAGATCGGTGATGACGTAGTGCGCTGCATCGCTATGAGTTCCACAGATGGACTTGTGCGCGGTACAGACGCAGTAGATACAGGAAGCCCTATTACCGTACCTGTAGGCGATGAATGCCTGGGACGTGTATTTAACCTGTTAGGAGATCCTGTAGATAATAAACCTGTTCCAGAGGCAAAGGAACGCTGGGCGATCCATCGTCCGGCTCCATCTTACGAGGAGCAGACACCGGCAACAGAGATCCTGGAAACAGGTATCAAGGTCGTTGACCTGATCTGCCCTTATGCAAAGGGTGGTAAGATCGGTCTGTTCGGCGGTGCCGGTGTAGGTAAAACAGTTCTTATCATGGAGCTGATCCACAACGTAGCAACTGCACACGGCGGTCTGTCCGTATTCACCGGTGTAGGAGAGCGTACCCGTGAAGGAAATGACCTTTACGGAGAGATGCAGGAAAGCGGTGTTATAGATAAAACTGCCTTAGTATATGGTCAGATGAACGAGCCGCCGGGCGCACGTATGAGAGTTGCCCTTTCCGGACTGACTATGGCAGAATACTTCCGTGATGTTAAGAATCAGGACGTGCTGCTGTTCATCGATAACATCTTCCGTTTCACCCAGGCTGGTTCTGAGGTTTCTGCACTGCTTGGCCGTATGCCTTCAGCAGTAGGCTACCAGCCAACACTGGCAACAGAAATGGGTGCTTTACAGGAGCGTATCACTTCTACTAAGAAGGGCTCTATCACATCTGTACAGGCTGTATACGTGCCTGCAGATGACTTAACTGACCCGGCTCCTGCAACTACATTCACCCATCTGGATGCAACCACCGTACTTTCCCGTGATATTGCCAGCCAGGGTATTTACCCTGCAGTAGATCCGCTGGATTCTACCAGCCGTATCCTGTCTCCTGAGACAGTAGGCGAAGAGCATTATCAGGTAGCACGTTCTGTACAGAGAGTGCTGCAGCGTTATAAGGAACTGCAGGATATCATCGCTATCATGGGTATGGATGAACTTTCTGAAGAAGATAAGCTGACCGTATCCAGAGCACGTAAGGTACAGAGATTCCTGTCCCAGAGCTTCTCCGTAGCAGAGCAGTTCACAGGTATGAAAGGCCAGTACGTGCCGTTAAAAGAGACCATCCGCGGATTTAAGAAGATCTTAGACGGCGAATGCGATGACATCCCGGAGAGCTGCTTCCTGTTTGCCGGAACCATTGATGACGTATACGAAAAAGCAAAACAGCAGCAGTAGAAGGGAGGAACAGGTATATGACGACCTTCCATTTACAGATCGCGACCATGGACGGAAATGTATTTGACGGTCAGGTACAGAGCGTATCCTGCCGTACCATCCACGGAGACCTTGCCATTCTGGCCCGCCATATGAATTACTGTACGGCTATAGGAATGGGAACCGCTCATGTGGTATTAGAGGACGGAACTGATAGGAAAGCAGCCTGCATCGGCGGAATGCTGACCATGATGAACGGCGAATGCCGTCTGATCCCTACTACCTGGGAGTGGAGCGAAGATATTGATGTAGCCCGTGCCGAAAAGGCAAAAAAGCTGGCAGAAGAGAAACTGAACCAGTCTAGTATGGATGACAAAGAGGTAAAGCTGGCAGAAGCAAAGCTTCACCGTGCATTGGTCCGTATTGGAACAGCGCAGAAATAAAAGGCTTCAGGCTGATTTTAAACAGTCGTGGGAATGTTAAGATTCTCACGACTGTTTTTTCTTTCTAAGGTATGATATAATGAGCGTAGGGAAAAACAAGCGGCTGCGCAGCAGACATTTGTTTTTCACAAGCCATTAACGAACGAATCGCCTGCGCAAGCAGGCAGTAGAGCGCGAATGCGCGGGATTCGTGAGTTTGCGATACAATGAGTCCAAAAGAAAAACAAGCGACACCGAAGGTGGCATTTGTTTTTCTTGGACCATTAACGAAGGTTCCGCCTGCGTTAGCAGGCAGTGGAGCGCATCCGCACAGGAAACCTGAGCCTACAAGCATATATAAACGGAGAAAATCACCATGGAAACCAAACGAATCAAAATAAATGACACAAAAAATATAAACGATGAAGAATTAAAAGAAGCCGCCCAGATTTTACGTGACGGCGGTCTTGTTGCATTTCCAACAGAAACTGTATACGGTTTAGGGGGAAATGCCTTAGATGAAAAAGCAGCAGGAAAGATATATGCGGCTAAAGGCAGGCCTTCAGATAATCCTCTGATCGCCCATGTATCCTGTGCTGCAGAAGTCACACCGTTGGTAAAATATATCCCGGAAGCAGGAAAGAAATTAATGGATGCTTTCTGGCCAGGCCCACTGACTATTATTTTCCCTAAAAGTGATATTGTACCTTATGGAACCACTGGTGGTCTTGATACAGTAGCGGTCCGTATGCCGGTAGACCCGGTTGCAAACCGCCTGATCGCACTGGCGGGTGTACCGGTAGCAGCACCAAGCGCCAATACCTCCGGCCGTCCAAGCCCTACAACAGCAGACCATGTATGGCAGGATTTAAACGGCAAGATCGAGATGATCATTGATGGAGGCCCTGTAGGGATCGGTGTGGAATCCACGATTGTAGATGTATCCGGTGATGTTCCCGCAGTTCTGCGTCCAGGCGCTATTACCATGGAAATGTTAAAAGATGTTTTAGGGGAAGTTACCATTGACCCGGCTATTTTAGGACCGATGGCAGAAGGCGTGCGTCCAAAAGCACCTGGTATGAAGTATAAACATTATGCTCCAAAGGCAGATCTGACCTTAGTAGAGCCTGCAAATGTGGCAGATGCCAGAAAAACAGGGGAAGCCGTTGCCATGACACAGGAACAGGTGGAACAAATGGTGAAAACTGTGTGGAAGCTGGCAAAAGAAAAAATCGATGCAGGTTGTAAAGTTGGTATCATCTGTACCGATGAGTCAAGATCACGTTATCCCCAGGGTGAGGTGCGCAGTATTGGCGCCAGAAAGAGCCAGGAGTCTGTAGCACATAACCTGTATGCACTGCTTCGCGAATTTGATGATTTAAAAGTAGACTATATCTTTTCTGAAAGCTTTACCCAGGATCATCTGGGACAGGCCATTATGAACCGTCTGTCAAAAGCAGCGGGATATCAGATCTATAAAGTATAATGGAACACAGCATTCCTGTATCAAAGGGGTTACAGCATAGAAAGCGGGGTTGTTAACGGAGTATGAAACAAACAGAAAAACAGACCTTAGGAGAAAAAACAGCCCAGAATCTCCTTGAAATGATCCAGCAGAAGGAATATGCTCCAGGAGACAAGCTGCCTACAGAGGCAGAACTGGTGGAAACGTTGGGAGTTGGCCGCAATACAGTAAGAGAGGCACTTCGCATCCTTATGTCCCGGAATATCGTTACTATCCGTCAGGGATCAGGAACCTTTATTTCCGAGAAAAATGGAGTGGCAGACGATCCACTTGGCTTTTTTATGATGGATGACAGGCGCCAGCTTACAGAAGACCTGATTCAGGCAAGGTTGATCCTGGAACCGGCACTTGCTGCACTTGCTGCGCAAAATGGTTCAGAGGAAGAGATAAAAGACCTGGAGCGCATTTTAGAAGAGCTGGAAAAACTGATCCGGGATAAAAAAGACTATTCCGAAAAAGATTCCCAGTTCCATGCCCAGATCGCTACCTGCTCCCACAACCGGGTCATGACCAATCTGATTCCGGTAATCACAGAAGGTGTGCGTGTTTTTGCAGATTCTGTAGAAGAAACAGAATATGAGCAGACTTTATTATCCCACCGGCGTATTTTTGAAGCCATCCGGGATGGACGGGGAGAAGATGCGAGACAGGAAATGTATTTCCACCTGATGTACAACCATAACCGATACAGAATAGGGTCATAAAAGAACCGTAATTCGGTTAATATTCGGCAGCCCTGCTTAAAATGAGCAGGAGCTGCTTTTTTTGCATGTTTGCAAATTTAATTATGTTGGTCATTTAAACCACGACATCAACGATTGAATTTATCCCATAAATATTAAGATGAAATCAGAAAAATATTGACTTTGTCTCCTTTGTATGATAAAAATGAGATATATTCATAGGACGAATTTGAAACGAAATAAAATGCTGAACATAGGAGGCGTAAAAATGAAGGAGATGTATGATGTTCTGATCATCGGCGGTGGTGTAGTGGGAAGTGCCATGGCCAGAGAATTGTCACGGTATCGTTTGAAAATCGGTGTGCTGGAGAAAAATCTGGACGTATGTAATGAGACCAGTGGCCGGAATTCCGGCGTTGTCCATGGCGGTTTTGCATATGACAGGGGAAGCTTAAAAGCAAAGCTTTGCGTAGAAGGAAATAAGATGATGGGAGATCTGGCAAAAGAGCTGGATTTTCATTTTATCCGCTGCGGCAAAGTGCTGGTGGGAAATACCGATGAAGATATGGAGACCTTAAAACGCACCATAGAACAGGGAAAAGACAACGGAGCTACTAACCTGGAGCTGATCGATGAAAAACGCCTTCATGAGCTGGTTCCTGCTGTAGTAGGAAAGTTTGCCATGTTTTCCCATAACAGCGGTATTGTAGATCCCTTTGGCTATACCATTGCCCTGGCAGAAAATGCCCATGAAAATGGCGTAGAATATCATTTTGGATGCGAAGTGACAGCGATCCAGAGGCAGGAAGATGATACATATGAAATCACCACAGCAAAAGGAAACTTTAAGACCCGCTGGGTAGTAAACTGCGCAGGACTTGGCTGCGGCAAGATCGCTGATATGCTTGGGATCACCGGCTACCGCATCATTGGTTCCAAGGGAGATTACATTATCCTGGATAAGCGTACAGGTCCTCTTCTTCCAATGCCTGTTTATCCAGTTCCAAGCAACACCTATATGGGAATTCATGTGACAAATACTACAGACGGAAATGTGATCATCGGCCCTAACGCAGATATGGTGACAGACTTTAACTATTACGGTGTACCACAGAAAAATATAGATTATCTGGCAGAAAGCGCTTCAGATCTGTGGCCATGTATCCATAAGGCAGATTATATCCGCAATTATTCCGGAATCCTGCCAAAATGGGTAGATGAAAATGGTGTGATCCAGGATTTTAAGATCGAGATCAAAGATGAGATTGCGCCTCATGCCTTAAATCTGGTTGGTATTGAGTCACCGGGACTGACAGCAGCGGTGCCAATTGCCAGATATGCCATTGAACTGATGAAAGAGAGAGAAGAATTAGAAGAAAATCCGGATTTCAATCCAGTGAGAAAAGGAATACGCCATTTCTCCCAGTGTACAAAAGAAGAACAGGCAGAACTGATCAGGGAAAACCCGGATTACGGCGAAGTGATCTGCCGATGCGAAAAGGTGACAAAAGCGGAGATCCTTCAGGCGATCCACAATCCATTAGGTGTAGATACTATGACCGGTGTGAAATACAGAACCCGTTCCATGATGGGACGCTGTCAGGGCGGCTACTGCCAGATGCGTATTGAACAGATGATCGAGCAGGAACTTGGGAAAAAAGAGACAGAAGTGCAGTATGAACGTGAAGGCTCTAATGTTTTATTTGGAAAAGTACGGGAGGTGTAACTGTGAACATGGAACATAAAACAGCAATGTGGGAAATAGAACAGGCAGATGCAGTGATCGTAGGCGGCGGCCCGGCAGGTCTGGCAGCGGCTGTACGCCTGTATGAAAACGGGATCACAGATATTCTGATCCTGGAACGTGAAAAACAGTTAGGCGGCATTTTACGTCAGTGTATCCATGATGGTTTTGGACTGGCCCGTTTTAAAACTACACTCAGTGGACCGGAATATGCCCAAAAATTCATTGACCTGGCAAATGAAAAGAAGATCCGTTATCTTACTGATGCAACTGTTCTGGAAATTTCAGAGGACAAAGTGATCACAGCAGCTACTCCTGATGGCTTAAAACAGTGGCAGGCAAAGGCAGTGATCCTGGCAATGGGCTGCAGAGAACGTACCAGAGGAGCCCTTGGCATACCAGGAGAGCGTCCGACCGGTGTATTTACAGCAGGTGTTGCCCAGGCGTATATGAACCTTTATAACCGTATGCCGGCAAAAGAAGTGGTGATCTTAGGTTCCGGTGATATTGGAATGATCATGGCCCGCAGACTGACCTTAGAAGGTGCCCACGTAAAGGCGGTTTTTGAGATCCAGCCATATCCAAGCGGTCTTCCAAGAAATATTGAACAGTGCTTAAATGATTACAATATCCCATTGTATTTAAGCCATACAGTTACAGAAATCCATGGAGATAAGCGTTTGACCGGTGTGACCGTTTCAAAAGTAGATGAACACATGAAGCCGATTCCTGGAACAGAAGAGGAATACAGCTGTGATACCCTGATCTTATCTGTTGGCCTGATCCCGGAAAATGAACTTTCCCTGGATGCAGGAGTAACACTGGATACAAGGACAAAGGGTGCTACAGTGGATGAGTATTTCCAGACAGACCGGCCGGGGATTTTCGCAGCAGGAAATGTACTCCATGTTCATGATCTGGTGGATTTTGTATCCATGGAGGCAGAAAAACTGGCAGATTCCGCAGCACGGTATATTAAAGATGGGAAACTGCCTGCATGTGAGATACAGGTAAAGACTGATAGAAATATCAATCATACCGTTCCACAGCGGATATCAGGAACAGAAGACTGCTGTCTGTCTCTGCGTGTAAACCGGCCGTTTAAGGACTGTGCTCTGGTTGTAAGCCAGAATGGAAGAGAAATCGCCCGTAAAAAGATGAAAAAAGCTCTTCCGGCAGAGATGATCCATATAGATTTAAAAGCAGAAAAACTGGAAAACAAGGGAGATCTGGAGGTGAAGGTAGAATGACAAGAGAATTTACATGCATCATTTGTCCAAATGGCTGCGAAATAAGTGCAGATTATGAGATACAGGCAGATCAGTCTGTAGTGATCCACTCATTAGAAGGAGCCACCTGCAAAAGAGGAGCAGAGTATGTGAAGCAGGAGCTGACAGATCCAAAGAGAAATATTGCAACCTCTGTACTGGTAGAAGGAGGAGAATTGCCGCTTGCCAGTGTACGCCTTACCGCCCCAATCCCCAAAGCACGTATTTTTGATGCAATGGCTGAGATCAGAAAATGCCGGTTAGCAGCGCCGGTAAAAGCGGGAACTGTTGTGATCAAAGGGATATTAGGTCTGGATGCAGATGTGATCGTGACGAAAAATGTAGAAAAAGCGTAAGTTTGACAGCTTTATATTTCCGGGAAGGAGCAGTTGATAAGACTGCTCCTTCTTGCATTTTTAGATGGTCTATTATATGATGATTACAAATGTTTTAAAAGATTCCGAGAGTACATGAAATGTAAAAGGAGAAAAAAATGTCAGATAAACGTGTTGATTATATTACATGGGATGAATATTTTATGGGAGTTGCCGCTCTATCAGGCAGACGGTCCAAGGATCCAAGTACCCAGGTGGGGGCATGCATCGTAAGCCAGGACAACAAGATCCTTTCTATGGGCTATAACGGTTTTCCAAAAGGCTGTTCAGATGATGAATTTCCATGGGGCAAGGAGCATGAACTGGATGATCCGTACAATGCAAAATATTTTTACTCTACCCACAGTGAGTTAAACGCCATTTTAAATTACAGGGGGGGAAGCCTGGAAGGAAGCAAGCTGTATGTGACCCTTTTCCCATGCAATGAGTGCGCTAAGGCGATCATCCAGGCGGGTATTAAGACTATCATCTATGGCGGGGACAAGTATGCCCACACACCGGCTGTAAAAGCTTCCAAGCGCATGTTAAACGCAGCAGGAGTGCGCTATTATCAGTATCAGCCTACTGGCCGCAAGATTGAGATCGAGGTGTAAAATGAAGGTCCTTTTAGCTGCGATCAATGCAAAATATATCCACTCCAATCTGGGCATCTACAGCCTGAAGACCTATGGAGAGAAGATGTTAAAAGAATGGGGACTGGCAGAGGAGGCGAAAGTTTCTCTGGCAGAATACACCATTAACCATCAGATGGAGCAGATCCTTCAGGATATCTATAAGCGAAAGCCGGATGTTATTGGATTTTCCTGCTATATCTGGAATATTTCCTATGTAAAAATGATACTGGCTGATATAAAAAAGGTGCTTCCGGATGTGAAAATATGGGCAGGCGGCCCGGAGGTTTCCTATCACGCAGAAGCTTTTTTGAAAGAAGAACCGGCAGTGGATATTGTTATGATGGGGGAAGGAGAGATTACCTTCGCCCATTTTCTAAAGGCGCTCCTTGAAGGAGAGGAGCTAAAACAGGTTCCTGGTCTTATGCTGCGAAATGATGACGGCACTATTACTGATACAGGCTTTCGCCAGGTAATGGATATGAGCCAGATCCCGTTTCCCTATGCTTTTATGGATATGAAAGAGCTGGAACACCGTATTATCTACTACGAAAGCAGCAGAGGCTGTCCATTTTCCTGCGCCTACTGCCTGTCTTCCATTGACAAGAAGCTGCGCTTTCGCAGTCTGGACCTGGTGCTGCCGGAGCTGGAATGGTTCCTGCAGGCGAAAGTGCCCCAGGTAAAATTTGTAGACAGGACTTTTAACTGCAAAAAGTCCCATGCAATGGCAATCTGGCAGTATATAAGAGATCATGATAATGGTATTACTAATTTCCATTTTGAGATCGCAGCGGATCTGTTAGATAAGGACGAGCTAGATCTGCTTTCTACTATGCGTCCGGGACTGGTACAGTTAGAGATCGGCGTCCAGTCTACCAATGAAAAAACACTGGAGACCATCCGCCGGAAGACAGATATCGAAGAGATCCGCCAGATCACAGAAACCATTAACAGCTGGCACAATATCCACCAGCATTTAGACCTGATCGTGGGACTTCCATGGGAAGATCTAAAGCGTTTTAAACAGTCCTTTAATGACGTATATTCTATGGAGCCGGAGCAGCTGCAGTTAGGCTTTTTAAAAATATTAAAAGGCTCTTATATGGAAGAATTGATCCTGGAATGCGACCTGCTTTACAGTGCTGCGCCGCCTTATGAGGTGCTGCAGACAAAATGGCTTTCCTATGGGGATGTGCTGGAATTAAAAGATATAGAAGAGATGACAGAAGTCCATTACAACAGCCGCCAGTTTACCTGTACTTTAAAAGAACTGGAAAAGGAATTTAATACTCCTTATGAAATGTTTTCTTTTATGGCAGGTTATTACAATAAAAACCATCTTTCCGGCATCAGTCACAGTCGTATTGCCAGATATGAGATACTCTGGAAGATGATACAGGTAAAATTGGAAAAATCTGAAAGATATGAAACCCATGAAAATCATGCCCACCGGGGAACAGAAGTAAACCCTGGTATTTCTGAAAAACTGGAAAAATACCGTGACCTGTTAATGACAGATCTGTATCTTCGTGAAAATGTAAAGAGCCGCCCGACCTTTGCAAGAGATCTAAGCGGTTCCAAGGACTTTGTCCGTGAATTTTTCCAGAAAGAAGAGAAAACTCCCCAGTATCTGTCCGGATACGAAGGCTACGACTCCAGACAAATGGCAAAAATGGCTCATTTAGAGCCATTAAGAGACGGAACTTATCTGTTATTTGATTACAAGAGACGAGATCCATTAAGCTATAATGCCCGGACAGTCCGGGTTTAAAGGAATCTGGATCTCTGTGATAAACTGGGACTGGTCATGGGTAAGACCATAGTCGATGAGAGTCATTTCCAGAGCAAAACTTTCTGGCGCAAGTCCCTCGTCCTTAAAATAGGACAGGAGTTTTTCATAAAATCCCGGCGCCTGCTCATGACTTCCGTGAAAACGGACAATAGCCCAGGTGCTTTCCGGGATGCGGATGACCTGACCATTGATAGGATCATCCTCTTCCAGAATGATAAAAACAAAATCATAAGGCTTAAAACGATGTGCCTTTAAAGAGCCATAAAACAGCCCTAATCCTACCTTTCCCAGGAAAATAGAAGCAGGGCTGTTTCCCTGTTCCATTTCCCGGATCGAATACTCCAGATCCAGATAATTTTCCGGATTTAGCTGTTTTTTCATGCAGGCCAACTGTAGAGGTGCCTTTTTTTCTAAAAAGATCTCTCCTGGATGAGCGGAAAGCGCTCCTTGGATCTGATTTAAACGGTTTTTTATCTGATGCTCAATCACAGTCAGTTCCTGTTGTTTCTTATGCACCTGTACCAGCTGCTTTGACAAAAGCTCCTGGATGCGCCCGGTGTCCCTGTTATGGAGAAAATCTCCGATCTCATCCAGCGGCATGTCTAATGCCCGCAGGTAGCGTATGGTATTTAAACACTCAAACTGTCTGATGCTGTAATACCGGTATCCAGTGTTCGGGTCCGTGTATTCCGGCGTTACCAGTCCCGTTTTGTCGTAATGGCGCAGCAGGCTGATGCTTAAATGAAACAGACGGGCCACTTCGCCAATCTGGTATAGATCTTTCTTTGACTGCATATTTTATCCTCTTTTACCTTCTCAAACATTTACCTTCTCAAACATTTATCTTCTCAAACATTTACCTTTGCCACATTTTCCTTTATTATAGACACAGGCGATTGAATTGTAAAATGCAAATTAAGATGTGAAGCAAACTTGAAATGAAATTAGGATAAAGGGATAGAAACAAATATGATCAAAATGACAGGCAAACTAAAAGAACGGATCTCTCATATATTATCAGCCTTAGATAAAGAATACGGCACTGACTTCATCTGCTACCTAAACTACGAGACCCCATGGCAGCTGCTCATTGCGGTGATCTTAAGCGCCCAGTGTACAGACGCCAGAGTGAACATTGTAACAGCGGATCTTTTTAAGAAATATCCGACGATTAAAGATTTTGCGGCGGCGGACTTAAAAGAACTGGAACAGGACATTCGTTCCATTGGATTTTATCATATGAAAGCCAAAAACATTATCCAGTGTGCAAAGCGGCTGGTGGAAGAGTACGGCGGTATTGTGCCGGAAAAACTGGAAGACCTGCTTACACTGGCAGGTGTGGGTCGGAAAACTGCCAATGTGATCCGGGGAAATATCTACCATGTGCCAAGTATTGTGGTGGATACCCATGTAAAGCGCATTTCCAGGAAGCTGGGGCTTACAAAAGAGACAGAGCCGGAAAAGATCGAGTCGGATCTGATGAAGATACTCCCGGAAGATCACTGGATTCTCTGGAATATCCATATCATTACTTTAGGGCGGACCATTTGTACTGCCAGAAAGCCGGACTGCGGAAACTGCTTTTTAAAACAATGGTGTCCTGCCTGTGAAGCACCGGCAGTTTTCAGAGAAATACAAAAAACAGATTAAACAGGAAAAATACAAAAATCAGAAAAATTCTGAATTTGTTTAAATTTGATTTTAGGAAGGACATGCTAAAATGATCGACTCATACATTGCCCTGGACTTGGAAACTACAGGTCTGGAGCCGAAGAAAGAGAAAATAACGGAGATCGCCGCCTTAAAAGTAGAACATGGACAGATCACAGGCCGTTTTGTAACTCTGGTAAATCCAAAACGGCCGTTGACAGAACGGGTAGTGGAATTAACAGGTATTACAGATGACATGTTAAAAGATGCTCCGGTAATAGAAAATATTATTGGAGAGGTGCTGGGATTTATTGGAGATCTGCCCCTTTTAGGCCACAACATCCGTTTTGATTACAGCTTCTTAAAGCAGGCGGCGGTGAACCAGAAAATGGAATTTGAATGTGAGGCAGTAGATACCCTGAAATTATGCAGGAAATTGATGCCGGAGCAGGAAAAGAAAAATCTGGGAAACGCCTGCATTTATTATAAGATTGAACAGCCTTTGACACACCGGGCAGAGGCAGATGCCTTGTCGGCGCATTTGCTTTATCAGAAGTTAAGGGGACTTCATGGAGAAGACCAGCCAGAGTTATTTGCGACAATGCCTTTAAATTGCCGGATGAAGCGACAGCAGCCGGCAACGAAAAGACAAAAAGAATACTTGCAGGATTTATTAAAATGTCATAGAATAAACATAACTGTGCAGTTAAACGATATAAGCCGGAGCGATGCTTCCAGGCTGATCGACAAGATCATCCTCCAGTACGGACGGGTGAAGCCACAGAATAAATGAGGTGATAAAATGTTAAATATGAGAGACCCTAAAGTAAAGAAGATCATTTCTACTGTTATTGTTGTGATCCTGGTACTTGCCATGATCGTGCCAATGGCGCTGAGCGCATTGATGTACTAATTAAATGTTGAACTAAATAAAATGGCAGAAGACCCGATCAGGGATCAGAAGAATTTAGGAGAATTTATGGGAAACAAGACATTGAAAGCAGGTCTTTTTGCAGCACTGGCTGCCGGGGCTTTATGGGTGCTTCCCATGACCGTATGTGCGGCGCCGATATTTCCGGAAGGTATCAGTACAGACGGGGAAAGTCTGGCTGGAAAAACATGGGAAGATGCCCTGCATACAGCAGAAGAAAAAGTGAAAAAACAGGCGGATGTGTCTGTAGCCTTAACTATTGAGGATAAAAAAGCAGAAACCACAGCCGGGGAACTGGGTATTCACTGGAGCAATCAGGAAGAAGCCGAAAAAGAGTTAAAAAGCTATGTAGGTGGAAGCCTGATCCGTCAATATATGAACAAAAAGGATCTGGAAAAGACACCGGTGGATGTTACGGTCCAGACAGCAGCGGATCCAGATAAGATAAGGGCTTTTGTAGATACCCATTGCGACGGAGTACTGGCACAGCCTCAGGATGCGTCTATCCGCAGAGAAAACGGCGCATTTGTGATCACAGAGTCTGTTTTAGGAAAAGTCGTGGATGCAGATGCCACGGCTTCCGCTTTAAATACCGCTTTTGAGGGATTAAAAGACTCTATAGGTGAGATTTCTGTCCAGGCAGTGATCAAAGAAGAACAGCCGAAGATCACTTCCGATGACCTTAAGACCATAGAAGATGTTTTAGGAACCTGTACCACCGACTTTTCCAGCAGCGGCGCGGCACGTTCCACTAATCTTGCAGTTGGTGCGGGAAAAATCAATGGACGTGTGCTTATGCCTGGTGAGGTGCTATCCGGTTATGAATGTTTACAGCCGTTTACCATCGAAAATGGTTATAAGACAGCTGCAGCCTATGAAAATGGCCAGGTAGTGGACAGTATTGGCGGCGGTGTCTGCCAGATCGCTACTACATTGTATGATGCAGCACTGCAGGCGGAAATGGAGATTGTTCAGAGACAGAACCATTCTATGATCGTAACCTATGTAAAGCCGTCAATGGATGCTGCTATTGCAGGCACTTATAAAGATATTAAAATTAAGAATAATTACAGCACACCTGTATATATCGAAGGATATACATCGGGAAAGAAACTGATCTTTACCATTTATGGAAAAGATACCAGACCTTCTGGCCGGCAGGTAGAATATGTTTCAGAGACTGTGGGGACCACCAATCCGGGAGAACCCCAGATGATCACGGACAATAGCCTTGCGCCAGGTGCTAAGGTGAAGGTACAGTCAGCACATACCGGCTATAGATCCAGACTATGGAAGGTAGTGACTGTGGATGGAGTGGAGCAGGAACGTACTCTTCTAAATGAGGATACCTACAATGCTTCCAAGGCCATTTACCGTGTAGGACCAGCTCAGGCAGCACCTGTACCGGCGCCAGAGCCGCAAGCACCAGCCACTACACCTGAAACAGGAGAGAATAATACGCCTGAACCAGCTCAGACAGAACCAGCTCAGACAGAACCAGCTCAGACAGAGACGGCACATGAGGCGGTTACAGGAGAAAATGGTGGACCGGGAGTTGTTCCTACCACTGCAGCACAGCCTGCGGGGGGAAATGCTGGTGCGGAAAGCCCGGCCAGTCCCGCACAGGAGGAAAATCCATGAGAACAGCAGGACAGGGTCCGGGCGGATTTGAAAAACGAGATGGCTTTATAAAGCCAGGTCAGGATCTGGTAGTGGCCGGATATGCCGGTATGGCCGGAGCCAGACTCATTTTCCAGAAAAAAAAGGAAAAACTGGAAGGCCGTTTTGCACCTTCTTTTCTCAGATGTCTGGAAAAGGAAGACAGCTACAATGTAAAAGAGTGGCTTGAAAATGAATTAAAACAGAAAGATTGTCCAGTTACAGCCTGGGAATACGCGAAAGAAGGCGGCATTCTCACAGCTGTCTGGAATTTATCCGGCATTTTCAACGTAGGCGTAGATATTGATCTGCGAATGATCCCTATGAAGCAGGCAGTAGTTGAAGTATGTGAGATGTTTGAGGTCAATCCATATCGCCTTTTCAGTGAAAACTGCGTGATCTTAGCCTGCGACAGAGGCGGCCAGATGGTGCGGAGCCTCAGTGCACGGGGAATCCCGGCAGCAGTGATAGGCAGTGCAGAAAAGGGAATTGCCCGGGTGATACGCCACGGAGAGGAAACAGCCGGATATCTGGAACGGCCAAGAGCCGATGAACTGACCCGTATTGGATAACAGCCGGATAAACAGGCTTGGCATACAGGTCGAAGGCGTCATATATGCCGCTTTACAGCGTCAATACCATATAAGAATATATGATTTTAATATTGGAGGAAGTTATCATGAGAGAAAAAATTCTGGCGGTGATCGAAAAAAACAGCAGGATCGATATAAAAGACCTGGCGGTATTACTTGGTGAAAGTGAGATCGCAGTGGCTAATGAGATCGCCGAGATGGAAAAAGAACACATTATCTGCGGATACCACACTCTCATTAATTGGGATAACACCAGCGAAGAAAAAGTAGTAGCTCTGATCGAAGTAAAAGTAACTCCTCAGAGAGGTATGGGCTTTGATAAGATCGCAGAGCGTATTTACCAGTATAATGAAGTTAATGCTGTATACCTGATGAGCGGATCTTTTGATTTTACCGTATTTATCGAGGGAAAGACCATGCGCCAGGTAGCACAGTTTGTATCTGACAAATTAGCTCCTATGGAGTCAGTATTAAGTACAGCAACTCACTTTGTATTGAAAAAATATAAGGATCACGGCACCATTATCAGCGAGCCGGTCCAGGATGAAAGGATGCTGATCACACCATGAGAAACCCCTTATCTGACAAAATTGTAAGTATCCCGCCCTCCGGGATCCGTAAATTTTTTGATATTGTAAATGAAATGGAAGGCGCTATTTCCTTAGGTGTAGGCGAGCCGGACTTTGATACTCCCTGGCATATCAGGGAAGAAGGTATCTACTCCCTTGAAAAAGGCCGCACATTTTATACTTCCAATGCAGGTTTAAAGCAGTTAAAGGATGAAATATGCAATTACTTAAAGCGCCGTTTTGAAGTAACTTATGACCCGGATACAGAAGTTATGGTAACAGTAGGTGGAAGTGAAGCTATCGATGTTGCCATGCGTGCCATGTTAAATCCGGGAGATGAAGTACTGATCCCACAGCCAAGCTATGTTTCCTATCTGCCATGCGTTACTCTGGCAGACGGTGTTCCGGTGATCATTGAACTGGAGGAAAAAGACCAGTTTAAGCTGACTCCTGAGAAGCTGCTGGAAAAGATCACAGACAAGACCAAGATCCTGGTCCTTCCATTCCCTAATAACCCAACCGGCGCTATTATGGAAAAACATGAGTTGGAAGAGATCGCAAAGATCGTCATTGAAAAAGACCTGTTTGTAGTAACAGACGAGATTTATTCTGAACTGACTTACCAGAGAAAACATGCTACCATTGCAGCATTTCCAGGCATGAAAGAACGTACTGTCCTGATCAATGGTTTCTCCAAGTCTTATGCTATGACCGGATGGCGTCTTGGTTATGCGGCAGCACCAAGCCTGATCTTAAAGCAGATGTTAAAGATCCATCAGTACGCTATCATGTGTGCACCTACCACCAGCCAGTATGCAGCAGTTTCTGCACTGAAAAATGGTGATTCGGATGTAGAAATGATGCGTGAGTCCTATGACCAGCGACGCAGATTTTTATTAAATGCATTCCGTGAAATGGGCATCGACTGTTTTGAGCCATTAGGCGCATTCTATACATTTCCTAATATCAGCCGTTTTGGCATGACTTCAGAGGAATTTGCTACTAAACTTCTGATGGAAGAGAAAGTAGCTGTAGTTCCCGGAACGGCCTTTGGCGCCTGCGGAGAAGGCTTTGTACGTATTTCCTATGCCTACTCCTTAAAGAGCCTGAAAGAGGCGTTAAGCCGTATTGAGCGTTTTGTAAAGCGCCATGATGGAAAGGCAGAATAAAAATATGATGAATGTTGTACTTTTAGAACCGGAAATGCCCTCTAATACCGGAAATATCGGCCGTACCTGCGTGGCCACCAATACCAGACTCCACCTGATCGAGCCTCTGGGTTTTAAGTTAAATGAAAAAGCCTTAAAAAGAGCCGGGCTGGATTACTGGGATAAATTGGATGTACATGTATACAGCGATTACCAGGATTTTCTGGAGAAGAATCCGGATGCCCTGGGAAAAATGTATTTTGCCACTACTAAGGCGCATAAAGTCTATTCAGAAGTAGACTACGAACCGGACTGCTATCTCATGTTCGGAAAAGAAAGTGCCGGCATCCCGGAATCAATCTTAGTGGAAAATGAAGACCACTGTGTCCGCATTCCCATGTGGGGAGAGATCCGGTCCTTAAACCTGTCAAATTCCGTGGCTGTAGTGCTCTATGAAGCCCTGCGCCACAATGATTTTGAAAAAATGGCATTAGAAGGCCAGCTTCACCACATGAAGTGGAAAGACGGCTGGGAACAGAAGTAAATAAGTCCGGAAGCAATCGTTAAACAACCGTCAAACGTGTCACCGGCGCGTTTTTGACATGGATGACAAAATAAGCAGCATTGTAAGTGTACAGTCCCCCTGAATTGACAGGGGGACTTTTTTCTTACAGATAT